>CAYPLQ010000007.1:3609-20498 GCA_964411605.1 uncultured archaeon
CTCTACCCAAGCTTCTTCCATTGCAAAAGGGGAGTCCCTAGCAGACACTGTTCGCGTTATTGAAGGATATTCTGATGCTATCGTTCTTCGCCACCCTAAAGAAGGAGCTTCAGAGATGGCGAGCAGATTCACTAATAACCCAGTAATCAATGCTGGAGACGGCTCAAACGAGCACCCAACTCAGACATTAACTGATTTATTTACCATATGGAAGGAAAAAGAAAGAATAGATGATTTATCAATTGCCGTAGTAGGTGACTTAAAGTACGGTAGAACTGTTCATTCTCTTCTGTTACCCTTAGCTAAATTTAATGTAAATATTTACTTGGTTTCTCCTCCTCAATTAAGGATAAGAAAAGAAAGCAAGGAACAACTCTCGAAAAAAGAAAAAAATGGTGTTGTTAAAGAGAAAAGATCTCTAAAGGAAATAATTGAGGAAATAGATGTTTTATATGCAACTAGGATACAGAAAGAGAGATTTGCTGAACCACAAGAATACGAAAAAGTCGCAGGTAGTTATAAAATAAATGAAAAGTTACTCAACAACGCCCAAGATGACATGATTTTGATGCATCCTTTACCAAGAATTGATGAAATAGCTCCAGAAGTAGATAAAACAAGTCACGCTAAGTACTTTGAACAATCATCAAATGGAGTAGCTATTCGGAAAGCATTGCTTAGTGCAATACTTGGAGGAAATTAAGATGGATAAGAAAGAACTACGTATTAGAAAAATCAAAGATGGAACAGTTATTGACCACATAACCCCTGGATATGCTTTAAAAGTGATCCGTGTTCTAGGAATAAATGAAGAAAGTGATGACATTGTTTCAATAGCTATGAATGTTCCTTCTGGTAAAAAAAATCAAAAAGACATAGTTAAGGTTGAAGATAGAGAACTTGAATCTGATGAAATAGATAAAATTTCATTGATAGCTCCCAATGCCACAATAAACATAATTAAGGAATACGAAATTGTTGAGAAACAAAAAGTGAATCTTCCAGACCAAATAAGAGGAGTTGTAGTTTGCTCCAATAATTCATGTATTTCTAATACAAAAGAACCTATCGATTCTGAATTTAGGATAATTAAAAAAGAACCAGTTAAATTAAAATGTATGTATTGTGGTAACTTAATGGAAGGAGATATCTCGAATTACCTAAAATAGTTTTTGATTCCATTAACACCTCTTATATTGATTTATTCCTTGAAGCGCTCTTGAAGTTTTTTAGTTAATTTTTTCTAGTATTTCTTTTGCTTTATCAGATGTGATTTCACCTGACTCAACTAATCTCTTTGCTACTTCATCTACCTCGTTTTCTGAGGCACCTGCCATCATTGCTATGTTTTTAGCATGTAAAGACATATGGCCTTTCTGTATTCCTTCAGTAGCTAAAGCTTTTAGTGCAGAGAAGTTCTGAATTAATCCTACAGAAGCTAAAACTTCACCAAATTCCTGTGAGCTTTCTACATTCAATAATTTCAAACAGGCTTGAGCGGTTGGATGAACTCTTGTGGCACCACCAACTGTTCCAACGGCTGTAGGAATCTCTATCTCTCCAACTAAATCCCCATCCTCATTTTTCCAATACCGAGTTAGAGGCTTGTATTCTCCATTTTTAGAGGCATAAGAATGTGCTCCTGATTCAATAGCTCTAGTATCATTTCCTGTTGCTAATGTAACAGCAGTAACTCCATTCATTATTCCTTTATTATGAGTTGCAGCTCTATATGGGTCTTTTTCAGCTAACTGATAAGCTTCCAAGATTTTATCTACAACTTCTTCACTTCCTAATTCTTCTTTTGGAAAAACTGCTTTAGCTTTACTAATCCTCTTATCAGCTAGGTTAGAAATAATTCGAAGCCTAGATCTAGCTTCAGTTAATTCTTCTAGATAAGGAGCTACGGCTTCTGCCATACTATTAACAGCATTAGCCCCCATAGCATCTCTACAATCCACTAATAAATGAACAACTAACTCGTTTTCATCGATTTTTTTGGTTTCAATGTCTTTAACTCCTCCCCCAAATTTCACTAATGTCCTGTCTTCGTTATTAGCTAATTCGATTATTTTTTCTTTATTCTTTTGAATTCTTTTTTCTTTTTCTTCAAAATCTTCTACATCAAGTAATTGTATTTGTCCAATCATAACTGGATCCGTGCTCTCTGCTTCTATTCCTCCTCCCTTTCTAGCTATTTTTGCTCCTTTACTTGCTGCAGCAACTACCGATGTTTCTTCAATCGCCATGGGAATTAAGTAATCTTTTCCGTTAATCTGGAAGTTTGTGGCAACACCAAGTGGCATTTCATAGGTACCGACAACATTTTCGATCATACGATCAACAATTTCTTCTTTCAAACAACCGGTTTCTCTGATTTGAGTAAGTTCTTCATCACTTAGTTCACTTAACTCACTTAATTTAGCTATTCTTTCATCTATTGGTAGTTTATAAAAACCAGGTATTCTAGAATCCATAACTTAATCCTCCTTTTTGTTAATTTCAACGGGAGAAAATTTAACTCCATAATGCAATAATCCATCATTGCTTTGTTCCCCCAATTTCCTAAAAACTGGTTCGACTTTCATCCCTATCTCTATGTCATTTATTTCGCAGTCAACTATTTGAGATGTTAACCTTGTGTCTTCTTCCATCTCAACAACACCTAAGATATAGGGGGTTTCTTTTTCGTGACCTTCCGCTGCAGACCTTATTATTGTGTAAGTAACTATTTCTCCTTCGCCATTGAGACGATGTTCAATTATTTCTCCTTTCCTTCTACAACTAGGACAAATATTTCTGGGAGGAAAAAATGTTTCATCACAGTTGTTGCATCTTGTTCCAACTAAGTTATATCGGTTCTTTATTTTCCTCCAAAAACGAGGAACATTCATTTTTGAGCCTCCTTTGACAACACATGAACTGTAGCTGTTCCACCAGAACCTCCGACATTATGGCATAACCCAACATCAGCATCAACTTGTCTATCACCTGCTTCCCCTCTGAGGTGTTTAGTTATTTCTACAGCTTGCTTGATCCCGGTTGCACCAACAGGGTGGCCACAGGCTTTTAAGCCTCCACTAGGATTAACAGGGAGTTTTCCACCTAATTCTGTAATCCCTTCTTCAATAACGTTTCCACCTTCACCTTTCTCACAAAACCCTAGATCCTCAATTGCTAATATTTCAGCTATAGTGAAGCAATCATGTACCTCAGCTACATTGATGTCACTTGGCTTGACATCTGCCATATCATAAGCATTTTTAGCTGCAGCTACTGTTGAATCTATAGTTGTTAAATCTTTTCTATCGTGTATAGAAATTGTCGCACTAGCTTGGCCTGAACCTGTTAAATAAACAGGTTTTTCAGTGTATTTTTCAGCTTTTTCTCCAGGAACTAATACAATAGCCGCTGCACCATCGGTTATCGGTGAACTATCAAACAAAGTTAAGGGATCAGCAACTTTTGTGGCTTTCTTAACAACTTCTTTGGTTATTTCATTCTGGAATTGAGCATTAGGATTCATTGTGGCATTATGGTGGTTTTTAACTGCAACTTCTGCAATTTGATCTCTTGTTGTACCAAATTTATACATGTGGCGATTAGCTATCATAGCATACAAACCAGGGAAAGTAGCTCCATAAAAAGCCTCCCATTCTCTATCTGAAGCTGCAGCCAATATTTCAACAGATTTCTCACTCTGTACATCAGTCATTTTTTCAACTCCCCCTACTACAACAATGTCCTGAACTCCAGAAGCAACAGATAAAAACCCTTGTCTTAATGCTAATCCACCGGATGCACAGGCAGCTTCGACTCGGGTAGCAGGGACATTTATGTTTGCTAATCCAGCATAGTCGGCTATTAAAGCAGAGACATGTTCTTGGGCTATGAATCTGCCAGCACTCATATTACCAATGTATACTTCATCTATTTCTTCTCCTTTTACACCAGCATCTTCTAGAGCCTCAATCCCTGCTTCTAAAAAAATTTCTCTAAAAGAAGAACCCCATTTTTCACCAAAATTAGTTACACCTATTCCAGCAATAGCTACATCTCTCATATTATCTCACCTTGCCTTTATGTCTTGCATATCTACCATAACTTAAGTATTCTCCTCTTTCTATAAAATCATTGATTTTTGGAGGCTTATTTTGTACTTTAGTTATTTCATCAGTTACCTCTAAATGAAAACTGTCACTTCCAGCTCCTGAGCCATAAGAAGTAACAAGGATTTCATCACCAGGTTCAGCTTTATCTAAGACAGAAGCCAATCCAACTAATGTTGAACCAGAATATGTATTACCTATTTTTGAAACGACTAAGGAGTCTTTTATTTGTTTTTTATTGAAACCAAGTTTTTTAGCTACTCTAACAGGAAACTTCCCATTTGGTTGATGAAAAACAGCATAATCATAATCACTTGGCTCTTTATTCATCTCTCTCATTAATTTCTTAGTTGCGGATTTAACGTGTCTAAAATACCCTGGTTTTCCTGTGAATCTCCCTCCATGTTGAGGATATCTCTCACCCTCTCTTCTCCAAAAATCTGGTGTATCAGTGGTAAAAGAAGTTGTTTTAGTTATTTCAGCAATCACATTTTCATTTCCAATTAAATAGGCTCCTCCACCAGCTCCTGCGGTGTATTCTAAGGCATCTCCAGGAGCACCTTGAGAAACATCTGCTCCGATAGCTAATCCCATTTCAATCATTTCTGATTTAACTAAACCAAGACAGTTCTGTATACCAGCTGTCCCTGCTTTACATGCAAATTCGTAGTCAGCAGCAGTTAGATCAGGAGTAGCTCCTATAGCTTCTGCTACAATTGTTGCTGTCGGCTTAACAGCATAGGGATGACTTTCTGAGCCAACATAAATAGCTTCAATGTCTTCACCCCGTTTTTCGGTTCTTTTTAATGAGTTCCTTGCTGCTTCAACTGCTATAGTCGCTGTGTCTTCATCAAGACCAGGTGCAGATTTTTGATTTACCTTGAGTCCATTCTTAATAGACGATGGATCTTTATCCCAAACTTTTGCTATTTCTTCAACTTTAATCCTAAATTTTGGTACATAGACACCGTAACTAACAATTCCAGTCATTTTATTTTCCTCCAATCTCTTCAAGATTCGATAAAAGTTCATTTATGTCTTTTTCTTTTTTGATTATCGCTAAAGGAATATTTTCAATATCAGCTATTTCTTTAGCTACATGACTTACTTTATCTAAACCATGTAGGACAACTAATCCTGGTTTTAGATTAGTAACTCTTATAGCAACCATAGGGGATTTCCCAGTTGTTACTTCTGTAAAAATCAGTGCTCTCTCAGTACTCCAACCATAAAGTTGCTTAAATTCACCTTCCGAGAATTCAGTTATTGCTTTAATACTGTCAATAGCTGTGTGGCCGTTTATTGTAGTTTTTTTGAATTTATTTTTTTCTAATAACTTGGCTCCAATTTTTTCACAAAAAGCATCACAGTCAATTTGTTTTTTGTATTCTTTTATGTCTAAGATAGCGTCAAAGTTAAGACCAGGAGCAATTATTCTCCCATAGTTCTTGATTTTTGATCCTCCCTTTTTCTCATCTATCCTTAGGATTCCATTGATCATTTTTTGTATGATATTTATTCCTGGACTTGACCTTCGCCCTCCTTCGTAGTCACTTATTACTGAGGGCGTCATCTTTAATTCATTTGCTAATTCGATCTGAGAAACATCGAAGTTCTCTCTCCATTTTTTGAGTGTTTCACCAGGTGTTTCTGATAAAACAACTTCTCCTGCAATTTTTTCTGCTAATCTGTGCTTTGTTTTTTGTTTGCTGAAATCTATGTCATTAATTATGTTATTCACCTCTCTATTTTAGATTAATATAGGCGTAGGTATTTAAAAAATTAACGAAAAATAACTCGTCAAAAAACGAATAGTGGTGAGGTATAAAAATTAAGAGATTATTAATAACTTATTTTATTCTAACTCTTTTTCCTTCAATCATATAAATCAATCTTGCTCCAATTTTAGCAACTAAATCCCCTGTTCTCTCCAAATAACGAGCAACAAATAATAGATCAGTTGCCTCATCTACATTAGTTGGGTCTTTAACCATGAAAATAATTAATTCATTATGTATCTGAGAAAACAAATCATCTACCTTATCATCTATCTCCGATAGCTCTCTTAATCCCTCGGTTTCTTCATTCTCTATAGCACCTGAGACAATACCTATCATTTCACAGATATTTTTGATCATACGATTAGTATCAACTAAAGGCTTCAGCGGCTCTTTATCTCCCTTTCTTTTTGCTATTTTTGCTATTTTCTTAGCCATATCACATATTCTTTCAAAATTATCAGAAACCTTCATCATGCTCGCAATAAATCTCAGATCCTTAGCAACAGGTTGCTGTAAAGCAACAAGTTTCATACATTTTTTTTCAACGGTTAAATTGAGTTTATTGCTTTTTTCTTCTAATTCAAAGATATCCTTTATTTTTTCCTCATCATAGGTCTCTAAAACATCGACTGAACCACAAATAGCTTCATCCGCTAAAGAAGCTATTTCTAAGACATCTTGTTTAACTTCTTTTAGGCTCTCAGAATATGATTTTCTACTGCTATCTTTTTCCATATTTAATCACCTCAACCAAATCTACCTGTGATATAATCTTCTACTCTTTGACTCTGTGGATTTTCAAAAATATTGACTGTATCATCATATTCCACTAATTCTCCACCAGTTAAAAATACAGCGGTTTGATCACTTATTCTTGCTGCCTGTTGCATATTATGAGTAACAATAACTACAGTATATTTATCAGAAAGATCCATAATTAGTTCCTCAATCCTAGAAGTGGCAATTGGATCCAGTGAACTTGCTGGCTCATCCATTAAAATAACTTCAGGATCTACTGCCAAGCACCGGGCGATACAAAGGCGTTGTTGTTGCCCTCCTGACAATCCTAAAGCGTTATCATCTAATCTATCTTTCACTTCTTCCCATAAAGCAGCTTGTTTGAGTGATGTCTTGAGAATATCTTTTTCTTTTGATTTAGTTTTCCCAGTAAATTTTTCTAATAAGTTTTTTTCAATATAACCATGTTTTCTAGGAGCATATAAGACGTTGTCTTTTATAGACTTAGGAAATGGATTTGGGCTTTGAAAAACCATCCCAATTTTTCTTCGCAATTCAACTAAGTTTATATTATCTTGATATATCTCAATTCCCTCAAACTCTACAGAACCATTTATTTTCGCGTTTCTGATTCTATCATTCATTCTATTGATGGATCTGAGAAAAGTTGATTTACCACAACCACTTGGACCTATAATTGCAGTCACGCTTTTTTCCGGGATATCGATATTGATGTTTTTTATAGCTTGATCATCACCATACCATACATTTAAATCTGAAACAGAGATTTTTGGTTCTTTAACTTCGTAATTAATCCATTTTTCTTTGATTTCCTCTTCACTCTCACCATGAGTTGTTTTATTTTTGGTATTATTTATTTCAATCCTATTCACCGCTTAATTTCCTCCTAAAATATTTTCTACTTATTATACCGATTGCATAAAAAGACAATACTAATAACAACAATATAGCTGCAGTAGCCCACCCAAATGCTTCATTTCCCCCTGCTCCAACACCTGCAGTAATCACAGAATACAATTGATATGGTAAAGCACTAGAAGGTTGAAAAAGAGCTTCATTAGTTATGAAGGGAGGAACGGATGTAATTTGGAAAGAAGAAAGTATTTTAGGGGCTTCTGCAGGAAAAGGTTCTCCACCTGTGACTAATAATATAGGTGCAGTTTCTCCAGCAATTCTTCCGACACCAAGGATTATGCCAGTAACAACCCCAGGTAAGGCGGAAGGAACAACTACGCTCTTAATTGTTTCCCATTTACTAACTCCTAAAGCAATACTAGCATCTCTGTATTCATCGGGAACACTTTTTATTGATTCTCTACTTGTGATGACCACTAAGGGAAGTAACATAAAACTTAAAACAATCATACCTGAAATAAGTGAAAGGGAGTTCCCTAATCTTGGTACAAGGAAAGCATAACCAAATAAACCAAAAACAACGCTTGGGGTGCTCCATAAGGAATTTGTTACGGTTTCAATTATTTTAGAGAATCTCCCTCTTTCTCCATATTCAGTTAAATATATGGCCGCACCAACACCTAGAGGAACAGCTAGAACTACAGCGCCTATTACAAGCCAAATAGTTCCCATAATTGCTGGGAAAACACCATTATATTCATTAGTTATTTTGTATCCATTCATTACAAAAGGCCAATCAAAATTTAGACTAGGACCTATTTCTATACCTTCTAATGCAACTGGTAATCCTCTAATCATGATATAAATTATTAAAATTGCTAAAAGTGCTACCATAGCTATTGAATTCACTGTAAATAATGTATAAGCTCCTTTTTGCTTTCCATTCTTTCCGAATCCCCCATATGCTTTCGCGGATACCCAAATCATTAAGATTCCAATTAAAACTGAAATAATTGATAAAAGAATGGATAAATTAAAAACGACACTTAGAGTTTCAGGGTTCCAATAAAAGGATGTTTTTAATTTATTAGCTAAAATAAGAATTCCAGGAATAATTACTAAAATAGAGGATAATGAAGTAGTACTAAGATCTTCTCTCAAAAAAATTGAAGTAATTGTGATTGTTGTACCAGAGATTAACCCAAATAGAACAGAACTAATTGCTGTTCCTCCATAATAAGACACAAGGAATCCCGTTGCTGAAAAATAAATTAATCCCAATATTACGGCAGCGAAAAAACTAAGTTTTTCTTGGGAACTTCCGATATCAAGAAAATAAGATAATGTTCCTAAGGAAAAACCACCTAATCCTATATAAGTAAAAATTATTCCTAGGAGATCTAATGTCGTTATTCCAAGAATTGGGGTGGAAAGTGAAATTACCTTCGCAACTAAAAAAACCCCAAATAAAATAACTATAAAACTCAGTGAACTGATTGAAAGAGAAAGAAACTTATAGAAACGGTTTTCTTGCTTTATGAGGTTTTTTTCTTTCTTCATGCTTTACCTTCTAATTTTCTTTTCATCTTAGTTTCTATTTTTTGAGAAATAATTGAAATTATTAAGACTGTAATGAATAATACAAATCCTGCTAGAAATAAAGCTTGTAGGTGCAGAGTTCCGGGGCTGGCATGACCATACTGTGATGCAATTAAACTAGTTAATGTTTCTGTATTCCCAAATATATTGTAAAGTGGTTCAGGGAGTATTTGGGCATGCCCTAGGATAACTGTTGCGGCCATTGTTTCGCCAACTGCTCTACCAACTCCAAGTAACGTAGCTGAGGTTATCCCAGAAATTGCAGCTGGTAAAGTTATATTATTCAATGTTTGCCAATCAGTTAATCCAAGGGCAACTGAACCGTCTTTTATTGGGTTAGGAACCGCTGTAATTGCATCTTCAGATACAGAAACAACCGTTGGGAGTGCCATGACACCAATAACAACACCAGCTATAAACAAACTACCGTAAGTTGTTAAATTTAGGTTCTGCATCATATATTGATTAAGAATTACATATCCGATGTAACCATAAACTATAGAAGGGATACCAGCTAAGATTTCGACACTTGGCTTAAAAAAATCTCTCAAAATTGGAGGGGAAACTTCGCTGATAAAAATAGCTCCTACTACACCTAGAGGACCAGCAATCATCATCGCTAATAAAGTTGTCAAAACTGTTCCCCATATCATAGGGGTAAGCGAAAAAATTTTTTTGCCTAGATCCCAAAATGGCTGGTTAAATTTTATTAAAGATTGAATACCCATTGAGGCCATTACTGGTATGGAGTTAATTAAAAGATAAGAAGTAATTAAACCTAATATGATGATAGTGAAAATAGTTGTCAAAAACATAAGCCATTTAGCTGTTATTTCTTGATAATTAATCCATCCGTATATTGAATCTAAAATAAAAAATAGTATTGGAAAAATAGCCCAATTAGCATTTAGTAGGAAACCAAAAAAACCGATTAAAAGAGATATTGCTCCAACTAACACTATAATTAATTCTGATTGGTTCTCAAATATAAAGAAATTATTTTTTATATAATCACTTAAATCAGAGAAAATTTTCATTGTTTCTTCAATGATTAAAATAAATTATAAAATTTATTGATGACTATATCAAAAATTTAATGTAAGAGGGCTGGGTGTAAAACACCCAACCAAGGGAGAGAGGTGAGATATTAAGTATTTTTCTAATTAAGCTTCAGGGCTTGGTAGTTTGTCTCTCTCTTTTTGTCTTCTCTCTTCAGTTAGTGTGAAGTAATTTTGTGGTTTTACAAAGTTTTGTTGACCGAAATCACTTAGAATCATATTCAAGAAGGCTGCTTCTTTCTTTGAAGTACCTTCATAAGTATACATATGTAGATCTCTGTTAAGAGGATATTCACTGGCTCCTAGGCCTAAAACTTCTTTTGAGCTATCTGAGAATTGATTTTGGATTTCTTTTATGGCATATATTGTGTTTTCTGTTTCTACTCCTATTGAGGGAACTGGACCTGATTGCATCACAAATGCTAATGCACAATAAGCTATTGCATTATCCGTTTGTGATATTAGAGTTTGTAATTGTTGATTTTGTCCTTTTCTTACTATATCACTTCTCATTGCGGCATCAGAATCTCCTAGTACGTTTGTTCTGAATGATGTGTCTGTTCCTGAACCTACTGCTCTTCCAACCACTTGTATTTCTTTATCTGGCCCTCCTAGTTGAGACCAATTGTTTATTTCGGAACCTTCTTTGTATATGTTGGCTATTTGGTCAAGGGTAAGTTTTTTTACTCCTGCATCATATATTTCTCGGCTAACAACTACTGGTTGTCCATCTACTCCTACCACGTGGTTTTTGAATTTATCGTATCCTGACTGAGATAGATCTAGTTCTGCTTCTACTGGTGCACTTGCGTTTCCGATGTCGAGTAACCCATCTTTTACTTTTGTTAACCCGGTTCCTGAGTGACTTAAATTTGCTGTTACTGTGAAGGGGTCATCGAATCCGTATAACCCGGCCCAGTAATCTGCTAAGTTCTTTTCAGTGTTTATTCCATACTGACTTGGCCCCCAATATTCTTTGTCACTTGCTGGGGGATTTGAGCCCCATGTTCCGGCAGCGCTACTTGCAATTGGGAACACTGTTGATGAACCACCTGCCTTCAATACTTTTGTTTCACTGTTGTTGTTTTCTAAGCAACCAGATATGGTTGTTCCGGCCAACAAAGTTGCGCCAGCAGCTCCTGTGTATTTTAAAAATTCTCTTCGATTAATTTTTTTATCTTTCATTTTTTCCCAGATTATGAATTTGTAATCTTACTTATATAATTTATTATTATAATATATACAATATACATAATATATAAAAAGTATATATATTTTATTTGTTATTAGGATAAATTATAACTGATTAAAGCCTATGTTTTGGTATTATTTAAAAACAAAAATTAAAAAACAAAATAAATTATACAGGATAATCTCATTTATTATTAATATAAAAAAATGAATAAATATATTTGATATATAAATTTATTAAAAAATTGGGATATTATGGAATCTAGGAAGGTCTATAAGAGTGGTGGCTCCACATATGTAATGTCATTACCTAAAGGTTGGGTTAAGAAATTAGATCTTAAAGAGGGAGACTCAGTTTTTCTATCAAAAAACAAAAATTCAGTTACAATTTATCCTGAAACAAGTGAAAACCAAAAAGAAGTAAAAGTAGATACAAAAGAAATTCCATCAAGTGATTCTTTAATAAAAGTAATTATAGCACATTACTTAAAGGGAGCGAAAACAATTGAAATAATTTTTAGTGATGAAAGAAGTCCAGAAACAAGAAAAAAACTAAATAAAATATTAGATAACTTAGTAGGAATTGAAATCATAGAGGATATTGGGAAAAAAATCACATTGGAGATATTCATAGACTATGAAAGGATGAAAATAAATAATGTATTAGAGAGAATTAAAAACATTACAACATCCATGTTAAATGATTTAGAGAAAGGAATAAAGTTTGAAGACAACGAAAAGATTAAAGAATCACTTGAAAGAGAAAAAAGCGTAGATAGATTATATTTTTTAATATTAAGGGAATTAAATTATGCTACTTCATTCCAAGCGATCCAAGGAAACTTAGGAATAAGTGAACCAGGAGATGTTTTAAGTTATAAAACAATAGTTAAGAGCTTTGAAAGAATTTCAGATCATATAGAAGATATTTGTCAAGATTATTTGGAATTAGAGAATTCAAAAAATAAAAAAGAGTTTTCAGAAGAAATAATAGATTTAATCACAGAACTAAATAATATTTTGGAAAAAGCCTGGGATGCAATCAATAGTGAGGAATTAAGAGAATTCGATAAAGTTTTTAATTCAATAAGAGAATTTGACTCAAAACACCACGAAATACGTAGTCAAATCTTTCAAGAAACAACCCAAAAACCCAATGTAATAAAATACACAGATATAATGATATCTCTGAGTAGAATAGCACAATATGTAAGTGATATGGTAGAAGGCGAAATAAATATTAACACTAAAAGACTAAGATGATAATAAAATTAAATAGAACCCAAATATTTATTTTTTTACTGATTTTTTTAATAATAATATTGTTTTTTTATGCTTATTTTTATAGAAAATCAATTAAAAGAGCTGAGAAAAAATTTGACAAAAAAAAAGAAGATTTAGAAAAAAGCATCAAAAAAGAATACAACAATGAATTTAGAAAATGGAAAAATGAATTCGAAGAAAAAATAAGAGAAGATGCCATTAAAAGAAGCGATTTCAGCCTAACAGGGAAAGTTGCTGAAAACTTAGCTCCATTAACCAAGCACTTCGATCACGATTTAAAGAACTTAAGATACCTAGGAACACCAGTTGATTATATTGCATTTGATAATTATGGGAAAAAAGGCAAAGAAGAAATTTATTTCATAGAAGTAAAAAGTAGAAATTCTAGGCTAACAAAAAATCAAAAAGAGTTAAAGAACGCTGTAAGAAACAACGAAGTTTATTGGGAAACAGTTAAAATAGGCTAGATAACAAATAAGAAATTTAACAAATAAAAGAATTATCTCTTAAAAAACTGATTTGTTACGAAGAAATTCGTTCCATAACCTAACTTAATTCCCTAGAATCTATTTAAACTAAGTTCATTAATTAATAAATAAAATTTTCAGTATTGGGCCGGTAGGGTAGCCTGGTATCCTTCCACCCCGGGGCGGTGGTAACTCCGGTTCAAATCCGGGCCGGCCCACTTTATAAAAAATTGATTTTACTTAAAAGAAGATTCAATAATCTCTTTAGTTTTCCAATAAGCATATTTATTATGAAATCCTTTAGATTATGGAAAAGAGTATTGAAATCAGAAAAATCGTCTATTTATTAAAGATTGATGGAGTTGTTGGTGTCTTGCCTTGCTTTATTGTTATTTTATTTATTTTTTTATTTTATTCGTAATACCTATTTTTTTATCGTAATATTTTTATGTTGTTATTGATATAGTTTTGTTTTAGGTTTTCTTAGTAAAAGATTAGGTTAATAATGGAGGAATAAACTCTGTATGAACGAAAAAGATAAATGTTTTTTTAGTTTGGTACCTAAGATTTGTCTATTTGTTATCTTAACCATTTTTCTGGTAGGGGCTAGTGGTTGCATAGAACAAGCCAGTAAAAATGAAGTGAACGAGACGGTTAATTTAGTAGATTCTGCTGATAGGAATTTAACTATTAAACAACCGGTAGAGAGGATTGTTACTTTGACTAGTGATTCGGCTGAAGCTGTTAGGGCGTTGGATTCTGGTGATAAAGTAGTTGGTGTTACCAAGTACATGAAGGGTACGGACTTGTGGGGAAATATTTCTGATCAGCCTGCGGTTGGTAGTTGTTTTTCTCCTAATTACGAAAAAATAGCTGAATTAAATCCTGACTTAGTTATTACTTATTCTAAATGGGCTGAGGACTTAGAAAATAAATTAAGACCTTTTAATATAACTGTTTTGAGGTTAGATTTCTATAAGATGGATTCCATTGAGACTGAGTTACAGAAGTTGGGCAAGGTCCTAGGTAAGAGCGAAAGATCTGAAGAACTACTTGATTTCTATGAAATACAGAAAAACAAGATTAAAAGTAATTTAAGTGAATTACCTGAAGAGGACAAATTAGATGTATACATTGAGGGACATGAGCCGTATAGTACGGCTTCAAAGGGCTCTGGATGGCACCAAGTCCTTGGGCTTGTAGGAGCAGATAATATAGCCGAAGGCCTTAATGCTACCTATCCTGATGTGAGTTCTGAATGGGTCTTGGAAAATAACCCGGATGTTATAGTTAAAGTGGTAACTGGAGATGCATTTGGTTATAATGTAGATAATAGCACAAAGGCAAGTGAAATATACGATAAGATGGTGAGTAGAAAGGGATTAAGCGAGGTAGATGCTGTTAAAGAGGGAAAAGTGATATTGATTTCAGAAGATGTTTTATCAGCTATGAGACATCCGGTAGGCGCTATCTATCTTGCAAAAGGTCTTTATTCAGAAAAACTAAAGGATTTTGAGCCCGGAGAGGTACATGAAACATATCTTGAAGAATTTCAAAATATAAGATACGATGGAAATTGGTTCTACAGAAAATAAAATTGAGGAAAGCGAACACCGTTACGATGAGTTCGCAAGCAAAAAAGTATCTTTTATCTTTTTTTCTTTAATTTTATTGCTCGTAGTTGCATTGATATCTGTTTCAGCTGGAAGTGAATTGGTTGGACCTATTGATGCTTTAAAAGCTATAATAGATAAGTTTTTTCCAAGAATCTTTGAAATAAGTCACTTAAAGTCAACTATGGTCTGGCACCTTAGACTTCCTCGAGTCTTTATGGGCATGGTAGCTGGAGCTGGATTAGCGATAGCTGGAGTGGTGATGCAGAACATATTGAAGAATCCATTGGCTTCTCCATATACTCTTGGAGTTGCTTCTGGTGCAGGATTTGGCGCCGCATTAGTTATAGTTTTAGGATCTGGACTTGGCTACAGTTTTTTCTTAACCCAAGACTTATTACTAGTATTTAATGCATTTATTTTCTCTTTAGCACCTTCTTTCTTAATAATTGGAATAACTAGAATAAAGGAGGCTGACTCTTCTACTCTAGTCTTAGCAGGTATTGCTATGATGTATCTCTTTTCAGCTGGGCTTTCTTTCCTCCAGTACTTAGGCGGTGAATCCGAGGTCACTGCCGTAGTTTATTGGCTCTTCGGTAGTTTATCAAAATCAAACTGGATGAACACAGGTATTGTGGCAGCAGTAACCCTAATCATGTTAATTCCCTTAGTCTTTTGGACATGGGATTTTAATGCCTTAATGCTAGGAGATGAAACTGCTTCAAGCTTAGGAGTGGATGTAGAAAAAATAAGAATAGGTGGAATGGTTATAGCATCTCTAATAACTGCTTCAGCAGTTTCTTTTCTTGGAACAATCGGTTTTATTGGATTAGTAGCTCCACATATAGCTAGAATAATATTTGGAACAGATCACAGGTTCCTTTTACCTTCCTCAGGTCTACTAGGAGCAATACTTCTTTTATCCTCAGACACTGTCGCCAGAACCGTTCTCTATCCTCTTGTATTACCTGTAGGTATACTAACTTCTTTCCTCGGTGTCCCCCTATTCCTCTACTTAATAATCAAAAGGAGGCAAAAAAACTGGTAAAACTAGAAATAAAAAATCTAAGCTACAGTTACAAAGACATAAAAGCACTTAAAGACGTAAGCTTCAAAGTACCTGAAAACACATTAGTCGGCTTAGTCGGACCTAACGGCAGCGGGAAAACCACCTTACTCAGATGCATAAACAAGGTTATCAAACCAAGCAAAGGAGAAATATTGCTAAACAACCAACGACTAAGAGAAATAAATAAAAAAGAAATAGCAAAACTAATAGGTTACTTACCTCAAATAAATGAACCTAAATTCTCAATCAAAGTATACAACGCCGTTATGATGGGAAGAAAACCCTATATTGGATGGAGACCCAATAAAAAAGACAAAAAAATAGTTTCATCTATACTAAAAGCCTTTGATATCAATGATTTAGCAATGAGAAACCTAAACGAATTGAGCGGAGGCCAAAGACAAAAAGTCTCACTAGCAAGAGCCCTAGCACAAGAACCAGAAGCACTTCTCTTAGACGAACCAACAAACAACTTAGACCTAAAACACCAGATCGAGGTACTCAACATAACCAAACAACAAATAAAAAACGAAAAGTCAGCCATATTAGCCATACATGACCTAAATCTAGCATCAAGATTCTGTGACAAAATAATAATGCTCAAAGAAGGAAAAATATACGCAAAAGGAGGAATAGAAATACTAAAACCACAGAACATAGAAAAAGTCTACAATATAAAAGTAAAAACAAAACAAATAGATGGGAACAAACTAATAATCCCACAATCCAACAACAAAAAAATCCCAGAAATATACAAAAAAACCTAAAAAACCAAGTCAATTAAAAAAACAAATCAAAACTCCAAAGACAATAAAAACTTGTTTTAAGAATTAAATAACTTAGTATGAACCTTTGTCCGAATTTGGGTCACCCATTATTTAATGTGACAAGGGAATTCTCTTGATGTACCCGCATCTTTTACATTTGATTATTTTTTTCGAACTATGAACCCTGACCCTCGAGGTTTTGCCTGGCACTAAAAAACTCTGACATCTCCTACAAATATTGTTTTTGTATTTAGTAGGCAAATCAACATTTGTTTTTAATTTAATTTTCCAAGCTATTTCAGCATATCTATGACTCCTTTGTTGGTTTTTGAAGAAT
>CAYPLQ010000008.1:0-2154 GCA_964411605.1 uncultured archaeon
TCATGTAATCATCAGCTGCTCTTAATCTGCCTTCAAGTATAAGGTCTTCTCCTTTCATCTCTACACGAATCTTACAATTTACTAATTCTTTTACTTTGTCATTTGGAAACATATTATTCGGCCTCGTATTTTTCTATTTTACCTTCTTTTTCTTCCCATTCTTCTATAGGAACACTAAATTTTTTCTCTATTTCTTCTCTATAAGTCGGTCCACTATTGTACGCACAGAATGGAATTATTCTACCATCGGGTGTGGCATAATGTATTACACATCTCTTTAATCTTTCTATATCATAGTTATAACTGTCTTGGAAATGCATAGTACCTATGAATAAAGCCTGCATATGAAAATCACCTAAAGCATCGTAATTATGTTCTTTTAACACTCTTTTGAGTTTTTCACCTAGTTTAAGTCCATTAGGTTGTTTTTCTTTGTCAATTGAATTATTTAGGCCTTTTATAGCTTTAACAATAGCTTTTGATCTACTTAATTTCCCTGAAATTTTTGGCAAAACACCATCTCTTAAGTCAGATGTAATCTCATTCAAAGAGTCAAAAAAGTTTTCAACATCTACAAACCTATTGATAGGTAATAATTCGTCATCTGTGACAAATACATAAGTAGCTGCTCCACAATGTGGGTGACAGGAAAACTCAACTTGAGGAGTTTTAGTGTAAGCTTCAATTACTCTAGAAATAGAAACAACTGAGGGAACTGGATAGAGGTCACTTTTTTTAATTTCTCCATCGGTACCCTCTTTCAATCTATCTCCTAGATCAGGAATGGTGAATCTTTCTTTTTTGCGTTCCTCATCCGATTTTTCAGCGGCACCAGTAAATGCAACAGGTTGGAAGTTTACTCCTCTAACTATATCTACATTATTAGCAGCAAATTTAATTAAATCAGAGACTTCATGGTCATTTTTTCCTTTAATAATGGTAGGAACCAAAACAACACCTAATCCTGCTTCTCTGCAATTTTGTATTGCCTGTTTTCTTATATCCAAAAATGGCTCAGTTTCTTCACTAACACCATCAAAATGAAGATAAACTGTATTTAATCCTGCATCAAGTAATTTTTTAGGTAATTCATCATTTGAACCTAGTTTAATTCCATTAGTAGCTATCTGTATCTGATTAAATCCAAGATCATCTGCTTTTTTGATTATTTTAATCAAATCATCCCGCATAGTTGGTTCTCCACCCGAGAATTGAACCGCAGGTGTAGCAACGGGTTTTTCGTTTCTTAATAACTTAAGCATCTCAACTACTTCATCAAAAGAGGGTTCATATACATATCCCTTTGCTTGAGCATGTGCAAAGCAAAAGCTACAACTTAAGTTACATCTGTTTGTTAAATCAATATTTGCTAAACAGGTGTGGCTAAGATGTTGATCACATAAACCACAATCGTGAGGACACCCTTCTTCAATATCAACTTGAGGATTTTCAACGCTTATCCCATCATATTGATATCTATTAGCTTTTTTATACATCTCAGAATCCGACCAATAAACGTCTTCAAAATACCCATGTTCTGGGCATTCCTTTTCTATTAAGACTTCCTCGTCTTCTTCAAAGATTCTGGCATCAATAACTTTGTTACATTCTGGACAAATTGACTTAGTTTTTCTAGGAAGCAAGTAATCCCCTCTATTTTAGTTAATAATTCAATCCTTATATTTGTATACTCATCGTTTTTATTTTTTCCTTTCTAAAATAATTAGCTATTACCTTAATTTTTAGGTAAGTAATAGAGGGTAAAAATTAAATTTTTATCAATACAAGAACAACTTAGATGATAGAAACTACAATAATTGCTCTATGGTTGATTATACCAGCATATGTACCAAATTCCTCAGCAGTCCTATTTGAAGGGAAGAAACCAATTGATCTTGGGAAAAAATTCATAGACGGAAAAAGAATACTTGGTTCCGGTAAAACATACAAAGGTTTTTTAGGAGGAGTTCTCTCTGGCTTAACCATAGGTTTTATCCAAATTATTATTTCAAATTATCTTGGACTCCCTAATTTTAATCAAAATATACTAATTATTTTATCTCTCTCTTTTGGTTCTATGATTGGAGACTCATTTTTTAGCTTCATAAAAAGAAGAATTGGACTGAAAAGGGGCGAATCATTTATACTTGGAGA
>CAYPLQ010000008.1:2164-8924 GCA_964411605.1 uncultured archaeon
CATACATCCAGAATGGTTTTTTAGAGCTTTTTCATTAAACAAACTATTAATAATTTTTATACTAACCCCAATAATCCATTTATTTATTAATGGAGTAGCATACAAAATAGGAAAGAAGGAAGAACCATGGTAAATTGTAGTGTATGTGGAAAAGAAATCAAATCAGAGAAAAAATGCATAATTTGTGAAAAAAAGGTATGTGCCACCCATTATAGGTCAATGATGGGTGTATGCATGGATTGTGCTCCAAAAGAGGAAAAAAATGTCTAAAAAAGAGATAAAAAAACTTTTAAAGAAAACAGGAGCCCTTAAATTTGGTGAATTTAAGTTATCATCGGGAAAAAAAAGTAATTACTATATAGACATAAAAAAAGCTAGTACAGAACCAAGTTTTTTAGAGACAATTGGCAAAGAAATCTCTAATGAAGTTAATGAGGAAGATAAATTAGCTGGTGTTGCCCTGGGTGGAATCCCTTTAGTAGTAACAGCTTCTATTTATTCAGATAAGCCTTATCTTATGATAAGGAAACAAAAAAAACAATATGGTACTGCAGAAAGAATTGAGGGAAATTTTTCACCTAATGAAGAAATAATGCTTATAGAAGATGTTACAACAACAGGAAATTCTTTACTTGATGCAGTAAAAACAATTAGAAAAGCAGGAGGAACTGTAAAAAAAGCCATGGTAGTAGTTGATAGAGATGAAGGCGCAATTGAATTGTTAGAAAAAAACGAAGTTAATTTAATTCCATTATTATCATCTAAGGATTTACTAAAAGAGAGTGATTAATTTGAAAAAAATTGGAATACTTGTAGTAGCTTATGGTTCACGGGCAGCATCCATTGTCAATTGCTTGGATAAATCAGAAAAGAAGATAAGTCTATATATAGCGGATAAGCAAAAAAACCCATATCTGATAAAAAAGGCAAAGGAAACTGCTGGGGTACACAAAAAGACTGGTTTATCAGTAAAAAATATAGTAGAATTTGTAAGAAACCACAAGGAAAAAATAGATTTTGGCATAATAGGACCTGAAGACCCCATAATAGATGGAGTGAGAGATGAAATAGAAAGCTTTTCTGATATACCAATTATTTGTCCTACCTCTTCTTACGCGTTAGAAGGGAGTAAAGTTAAGCAAAGGAAGCTATTAGAAAAGGTCTATCCTTCAGCAAATCCAAGCTACAAGATTTTTTCAAATGAAGATTATCCTTCAACAAGGGATGCTATAAAGAACCTCAAAAAATGGCTTGACAAAATTGGGAACGAAGTTGCTGTCAAACCTAATAAGCCAGCATCAGGTAAAGGAGTAGGTGTGTGGGGTGACCATTTTGAGACAAGAGATGAATTAATAAATAACTGGTTTTTACCTAATTTAAAAGGGGGAAAGGTATTAGTAGAAAAAAAGGTTCTAGGTGAGGAATTTAGTGTTCAATTCATCTCAGATGGAAAAAACTTGATTCCAACCCCACCAGTAAGAGACTATAAAAGAGCATTTGACAGAGGATTAGGACCTAACACTGGAGGGATGGGAACTTATTCTTACAATAAAACAAAACTACCCTTTATGGAAAAAAAAGATTGGGAAGAAGCAATTAAAATTGCAAAAAAAGTTTTCAAAGAACTTACATATGAAGGAGCAAGAGAGGAACTCAGAGGAGTTCCATTATATATGGGTTATACAGCGACAAAAAACGGAATAAAATTATTCGAGATTAACAGTAGATTTGGAGACCCAGAATGTCAGAACATAATGGCTCTCATTAAAAACGATTTAGTTGAAGTTTTCCAAAAAATAATAAATCAAAACCTCAAAAGCTTAGAATTTGAAAACAAAAAAACTGCCCTAACTTATGCCGTACCACCAACTTATGGCAACGCCAGAGAAAAATACACAGGAGATAAAGAAGTTAAATTAAAAGAATTATATAAACTAAAAAACAAAAAACACCGAAGAAATTTAAAAATACATGAAGGGAACTTAATAAAAGAAGGAAATAATGTATTCGCAGGGACTTCAAGATCTATTTGTACATTAGGCAAATCAAGTGAACTAGAAAAAGCAAGAGAAATAGCTTATGAAGGAATAAGGAAAATAGATGGCCCTTTATGGAACAGATGGGACATAGCGTCAAACGAACACATAAATGAAAGCATTCAAAATATGAAGGAATTAAGAAAATGAATTTTCTAAAAATAACTGATTTAAAAGAACAAAAAATAAAAAAAATACTCAAAAAATCCTCGGATCTAAAGGAAAAAAAGAAGAAATCAAAACCACATCACGAACTAAAGAACAAAAACATAGGATTGTTTTTTGAAGAACCAAGTACTAGAACCAGAATCTCCTTTGCAGCAGGAATCTCTGATCTCGGATCCAATTCAGTTTTTATGGACCAAAAACAACTCCAACTAAAAAGAGGTGAAAGCTTAAAGGACACAGCTAAGGTACTATCAAGTTACCTTGATGCAATAACAATAAGATCTCTAAACCATGAAAAAGTAAAAGAATTAGCTAAACACTCATCAATTCCTGTAATAAATGCAATGACAAAAATACACCACCCATGTCAGTCTCTAGCTGACTTACTTACTATACAGGAACATAAAAACACTTTAAGGAATTTAACATTCACGTGGGTAGGGGATGGAAACAATGTCTGTCACTCATCAATTCTAGCAAATTCCTTAATGAATATAAAAACTAAAGTCGCGACACCAAGAGGATATGAACCAAATAAAGAAATAATAGAGCAAGGAAAAAAACTAGGAGGAAACATTGAATTATTTAATAACCCAAAGAAGGCAATTAAAGATACAGATATAGTTTATACAGATGTATGGTTTTCAACAGGAGAAAATATTACTAAAAAGAAAAAAAACGATTTTGCTGGATTCCAAATAAATAAGGAACTAATAAAAGAAGCTAAAAGAGACGTAATAGTTATGCATTGTATGCCTATTAAGGGAAATGAAATTTCTAGAGAAATACTAGAAACCCCTAACTCTGTAATTTATGAACAAGCTGAAAATAGATTACATACAGAAAAGGCACTGTTGATTGAATTAATGAAAAAATAAAAAATTAACTTTTTACCCAAGAAGTAACCTTCTTAAAATCCAGGTTTTAAGTGGGTGAGGATGTCACATTAATCTATTAACATCTTCTACAGAAACACTCTCAACTTCTTTTATTTTACTTATTTTTTCTTCAATTTCTTCTGTCCCACCTTTTTCATCAGGTACAACTATGGTTAACATTAATTTCTTCAAACCAAAGGCAACATCTTCTTCACCAATGTCTCTTATGTCGACATCTTCTAAATTATATAAAATCTTCTTTTTTATCTCTTCGAGATCTGTTTCGGCTTCTTTAGGCATAACTTTTATTTTAGCAGCTACATCTCCCATTGCTATCACGGCCCAGTAAACCCACATTCAGGGCATTTATATTTATTACTTTGTTTCCTACATTTCTTACATCTAACAATTTCTTCTTCACCACCCTCTGGACACTTAAAGGAAGTATAAGCTTCGCCGGAAATCGTTATTCCACATGAAGTACATCTAACTGGCATGTTATCACACCTAAATTAATTATTTACTCAAAATATCTATTTCCAATAATCCCTATTAACACTTATAATTATCTCCTACCTAAGTTAATGGATCTAAGGTTTTATTCAATTAGTTTTTTTCTAAGAAGAAAAAGTTGAGAGAATATTTTTTTTAGGTAAAACAAAGAATATTTATTAAAAGGAATAAAATGACTTCAAAAAAACTCTCATTAGATGAAGGAAAAAAAGCTGTTAAATTAGCTCGTAAATCAATTGAATCTGAATTTAAAACTATTAAAAAAGATATTGATTTACCAGAAATTTTTGAACAAAAAAGAGGTGTCTTTGTTACAATTAAAGAAAAAAATAGTTTAAGAGGATGTATAGGGCGACCTTACCCTAATCAAGACCTAAAAAACGGAATAATTGGAGCTTCTAAGGATTCAGCACTAAAAGATCCAAGATTCCCTCCTTTAAAAGAAAATGAACTTAAAAACATAGTTATTGAATTAACTATACTAACTGAACCTGAAAAAATAGAGACAGAACCAAAAAAAAGAAAAGAAGAAATAAAAATAGGAAAACACGGATTAATCACAGAATATGGGCCAAATAAGGGTTTATTACTTCCTCAAGTACCTGTTGACAATGGATGGGACGAAGAACAATTTTTATCAAAAACATGTATGAAAGCAGGTTTAACAGGAGATTGTTGGTTAGAAGAAGATGTTGAATTTTACAAGTTCTCCGGACAAATATTTGCTGAAAAAAACCCTCTTGGAGAGATAGTGGAGAGGAAGATAAATGAAAGTAGTTGATGATGGAAGGATATTATATAAACAAAAACTCGTAAAAGCTCAAATAGGAATAGAAAAAGGAAAGATAAAGAAAATTAAAAAAACTGGTCTAAAGGGCGAAAAAATAGACGCAAGTGGATGTATAGTATTACCTGCTGGAATAGATGTTCATGTCCATTTCAGAGATTTTAAAGAAAAACAAAAAGAAGATTGGAAAACAGGTAGTAAAGCAGCTTCAGCAGGAGGGATAACAACAGTATTCGACCACCCTAATACTAAACCACCCGTTAAAACAACTAAGGTATTTAAAAAGAAAAAAAAGAGGGCTGAGAAAAATTCCTTTGTGGATTTTGGTATAAATGGAGCAGCAACTAAAGACACCGATTTGATTGGTTTAGCAAAGAATAACGTATCTGCTTTTGGTGAAGTATTTTTTACAAAAGAAAATAACCTTGGATTATTAGAAAAAGACTCTAAAAAAATTTTTGAGGAGATAACAAAGTTAAATAAAAAAACATGTATTCATGCTGAAGATTGGGACATAATAAAAGAAAAACCCAATGCATTAGATAAAGACCCCATTATTTATGATGAAACTAGGCCCGAGGAAGCTGAAATAAGTGCAGTTAAAAAAGCTTTAAAAAATACCAATAAAGAAAATCTACATTTTTGTCATTTAACAACTCCAGAGGCTGTGAAATTAGTTTCAAGGTCCGATAAATCCTCTGAAGTAACACCTCATCATTTATTTTTTAAAAAATCTGATTTAAATAAATTTAAAGGCTATTTAAAAACTAATCCACCTATTAGAAAAAGAAAAACAAGGAATAAACTCTGGAAACTATTTAGGAAAAAACAAATAGATATTCTGGCATCGGACCATGCTCCTCATACCAGAGAAGAAAAAGAAAAAAACTTCTGGAAAACCCCCTCAGGCGTTCCTGGCGTGGAAACAATGTACCCATTGATGGCTTACCAAGTAAAAAGAAAAAATCTTTCCTTAAATAGATTAGTTGACTCAATAGCTAAAAAACCAGCAGAAATATTTGGACTAAATAAAGGCAAAATAAGAAAAGGTAAGGATGCAGATTTAGCAATATTCGATTTCAATGAAATAACTGAAATTAAATCAAGTGAACTACATTCCAAATGTGGATGGACACCCTACAAAGGAAAAAAAGGAATTTTTCCTCAAAAAACCATTTTAAGGGGAAAAATAATCTGGAAAAATGGAAACCATGTAAACAAAGTAGGTGAAATGGTTGAGGTGGAACGATAAGAGAAAGAAAAAACAACTGCTTAATCTAATAGAAAGACTAAAAAAAGAAAACATAGTTATTTTAGTAGAAGGTAAAAAAGATATTAATTCCTTAAGAGATATAGGGATAAAGAACAGGATTATAAAGGTTTCTGATAACCAAAAACCTCTTTTTTCCTTGGTAGAAGATATAAAGAAAAGATGGGAAGAAGCAATAATTTTAACTGACTGGGACAAACACGGAGATGAGTTATCAAAAAAATTATCTAGATTACTAGAAAGAAATGGAGTCAAACCAAATGATTATTAAAAAAAAAAACTCAAATCGATGCTATTGAAAGATATAGATGATGTTGAATCCCTAAGCAATTTTTTAGAAAAAATAACAGAGAAGAAAAAAACTTAATAATTTTCAATGATAATAACCATAAAGTATATTAACTATAATCTTCACCTTTCTGAATAGGGAAAAAGGGTGAAAAAACAGGAGGTTTTGCAAAAATATGAGTAAAGATTTTAGAGATTTAGATGCTGAGAAACTAAGGGATTTAAATTTATTGGACATAAATAGAAGGGATTTCTTAAAAGCTGCATTTGCAACAGCTTCAACGTTAGGTATTTCGTCACTATGGTCTGGAGCAGTAGGAGAAGCTTTAGCTCAGACTGAAACAAAACTCGTTTGGTTATCTGGAGCTGAATGTGCAGGATGTACTATTTCATTATTGAATGCAGAAGAACCAACTATAATAGAGGCAGTGAAAGGAGTAGACGGTGTCTCTGTTAATGTAGCTTATCATGAAGTCATAGGGTATCAAACAGGAGTTATAGTAGACGGAGAACCAGTTGATGAAGATCATAATGCAATCAAACAATTTGAAGAAATTGTCCACGGTGACGATGACTACATTTTAGTTGTTGAGGGCTCAGTTCAAGATAAAATGAATGGGAACTTCCTAAGAATAGGAGGAAAACCATTTATTGAACATCTTGATGCAGCAGCAGAGAATGCATTAATCACATGTACAGTTGGAGCATGTGCAGCTTGGGGCGGAATCCCTGGAGCTCCAGCGGGACAAGAACTGACTGGTGCTAAGGGACTTCAATTTAATAAAAGAGAAAAAGGAGGTTATCTTGGTGCAGATTACAC
>CAYPLQ010000008.1:8934-20126 GCA_964411605.1 uncultured archaeon
ATAAATGTACCAGGATGTCCTGTATCACCTGACTGGATTATGCCGGTCCTAGTAGCTGCATTATTAGATAGATTACCAAAACCAGAAAATATAGGATCTTGGGTTGATGAATACCATCGACCACTTGACATGTTTGGAAAAATAGAACACCAAAAATGTACACGTAGAGGAGATTACGGAATAGGGAATTTCGCAGAAAAATACAGTGATGATGGATGTCTCTGGAAACTTGGTTGTAAGGCCCCAGTAACTTATGCAAATTGTCCTGAAGAACAATGGCATGGACATAATACATATTGTATGGAAAGTGGTGGTCCTTGCATAGCTTGTACCGAACCAGATTTCCCAGAAGCATTTAGGCCATTTGATGACCCAGTGGAGAGTTTACCATCTGTTTTAGGATTTGATGTTGGAGACTTTGCAAAAGCAGGTGCCGTTATAACAGCTGCAGGAATAGGTGCTCATGCAATAAGAAGAATAGCATTTGGAGAAAAAGAAGAGGAGGAATAAAAAATGTCAAAAGAAGTAGTTGTTGACCCATTAACAAGAATAGAAGGACATCTTAAGGTTAGAGCTGAAATTGATGAAGATGGAAACGTGGTTGATGATTCAGCATATAGTGCTGGAACACTATTCAGGAACTTCGAAAACATAATAAGAGGCCATGAACCAACAGACGCTATTCACATAACCAGCAGATTCTGTGGAGTCTGTTATCTAGCTCATGCAACTTGTTCTACAAGAGCATTAGAAGATCTATATGAGGTGGATGTCCCAAAGCAAGGTCGATTAATGAGGAACATAGCAAATGGAGCTCAAGAAATCGAAGACCACGCAGAAGTTATCTATGCTTTATGGTTACCAGACTTAGCTAATCCAAGATATGGTGAAATATTAGGTGAAGACCATCCAGTTAGAAAAGAATTAGTAAATAGATTTGCAGCAATAAATGACCCAAATGGTCCAGGCGATTCTTATTTAAGAGCTGTTGATACAAGAAAAGAAGTTGCAAAAGTCCCTGGAATAATAAACGGTATGTCACCTCATCCAAGGACACTAAGACCAGGAGGAATAGGTTTTGTGCCTGACACTTCAGACATTTCAAAATTCGCAAGTGTCTGGCAAAGAGCAATTGATTTCGTCGAAAAAGTAGCTTTAGGAAGACCAAATGACCCTATACCATATGATCAATGGTTTACCTTGGCAGAAGAATGGGCAAATAGTTCCACACCACTTTTAGATATCTTAGAATGGATAAATGGCTTAGAAGATCAAAAAGGCCTTTCTGGAATCGGAGATGTTCCATTATTGTTAAAATATGGAGCACTAAATTCATTGCAAGATGAACCAAACCTCAAAATGCATAGATACGGACAAACAAACGAATTATTAATGAGTTTCGGAGCTTGGGAAGAATGGAAAGATGAAGAATACTTATCATCTGGAGTAATTGATTTACAGGATCCAACAACATTCACAGATCCAATGGAAGTAGACACTCAACAAATAAAAGAACATGTAGACAACTCTTTCTACGAAGATGGAAGTGGAGGACATTTCTCCGAAGAAAGAACTAAGCCATTAGATAATTTAAGCGAAGAAGATTTCAACAAATATCAACCGGATGCAAAATATAGTTGGTCAAAAGCACCCAGATATAATGGCAGACCAGCTGAAGTTGGTCCATTAGCCAGAATGGTGATTTCAGACCCAACAGGACTTATACCAGCTATAGCATTAAGAATGCATGAATTAGGAATGAATCCTGTTAATACATTCACAAGAGAAGTTGCAAGATTCCAGAACTTAATGATTACGGCTCCAAAAGTCCTAGAATGGGTTACAATGATCGATCCAAATGGAAATTACTTTAATGAACCAGACTGGGAAAAAGGAGTTGATAGCTCAGGAATGGGGATGTGGGAACCTCCAAGAGGTTCTTTATTACATTATGTAGGAACAGACAACGAAGGAATGGTAGACAGATACCAAGCTGTAGTTCCTACGACATGGAACATGTCACCAAGAGGCCCCAATGGAAAAATGGGTCCATATGAGCAAGCCGTAAACAGCATTGGCCCTGATAAAGGTAGCTTACCCGAGAAACCAGAAAACCCAGTTCAGATCTTCCATACGATAAGGTCCTTTGACCCATGCTTAGCCTGTGCAATTCATACTATAGGACCAAATGGAAAAGAAAAGAAATTTGACACGAGGAGATGCTAAATGCCAGAAAAGGCAGAGGAGGGCCTAATAGAGAGATACGAAATAAATGAAATAATCCAACATTGGGTACACCTAATAGCAGTGATAGCATTAATATTAACAGGTTTTTACATATTCTATGGAGGAACATATCTAGAGTGGATGTTTGGAACAAGAGGATTTGCCAGAGAGCTCCATATCTGGTTTGCAGTGGTTTTATTCCTAGCATGGGTAGTTTTAGCTTACAACATACTTAACTTAACGCTAGAAGGAAAAGCCTGGATGTACTTCATCACTAAAGGCGATTTACGCAGAATGAAGAAAACAATAATGAGTTATTTTGGAGCATCAGACTACGAAGCATTTAGCGTATATAACAAAGAAAAAGGCAAACATGAAACAAAACACGCACCTTTCTGGAAACCATTCATAATGATAGAGGGGATTTTCATAGTCATAATCTTCTTAACGGGTATAGCGTTGTGGACACCAAATGCCGAATTAGGAATGCTTTCCTGGATAGCAGAAATACTTAACTCAATAACAAAAAACGTCATTCTCTTTTTAGCACCTAATTCAAATTGGTTAACAGTTGCAAGGTCATTACATCTATTGTCTGCGTTTTATTTCGTGTTTGAGGTAATTTTCCATGCATGGATAAATCTAGCGGACCCAAATTCATGGGAATACGTAAAAGCAATGTTTTACAAAGGAAAAGAAGATCCCACAAAAACCTCATATAGTAAAATAAAAGAGAAATAAATTTCTCCTTTTTTTATTTTTTTAGAAATGAATAAAAAAGCTATTTTAGGAATTGGTAACTTAATTAAAGGAGACGACGGTGTAGGAATACAAGTAATTCAAGAATTAAGAAAAAATGCACCAAAAAACGTGGATTTAATTGACGCAGGAACAACTGGCTTAAATATATTGAATTTCATGGAACAATATGAAGAAATAATAGTTGTTGATGCAATAAACTTAGGATACGAGAAAGGAGAAATAGTCGAATTAAAAGGAAAAGACATTCCAGATCATCCTGACTTAAATCTAAGCGCTCACGACATAGATTTTGTAGATTCTTTACAAGTTAGCAAAGAATTAGGAATAAATACAGAAATAACAGTTATAGGAATAGAAATTGGTGAAATTAAGAGCAAAGAACTAACTATGGAACTAAGTGAAGAAATAAAAAAATCTATTCCAAAAATAAAAGAAAAAATCAAAGAAAAAATAAATAATTAAAAAAGCTTTTTTATTTTTTTTAGAAAAAAACAAGTTATTTTTTTACTAAAATTATATTCGATATCAAATAATTTATATTTCACTGGAGAAAACTATATAACGCAAATGTGGGAAGTCTAAGTTATGTTTAAAAAATCATTTTCTATCATAAAAAATTCCTCTTTAAGGAGTTTTTGGAATAATACTTTAATTGAATTATTAATTCCCACCAATTGGAGGGTTCTTAATGCAAAATTATGGAGAAGCAAAATATTTAATTCATGCTCAAATTCAAGCAAATGGAGTTGTAGAAAAACCAGATGTAGTAGGTGCTATATTTGGCCAAACCGAGGGATTAATTGGTGAAAGCTCAGATCTAAGAGAATTACAAAAAGGCGGAAGAGTAGGAAGAATAAAAGTAGAGATAAGTTCTCAAAACGGAAAATCAGGTGGAGAAGTCCTAATCCCATCTAGTCTAAACAAAGTAGAGACAGCAGTTCTAGCAGCATCTTTAGAAACAATAGACAGAATTGGTCCCTGTAAGGCAAATATAGAAGTCACTGACGTTGAAGATGTCAGAGAAAGCAAGAGAGACAAAATCGTGGATCGAGCAAAAGAAATTCTAGAAGACATGTTTGCAGAAGATGACTTAAATAGCAGGGAAATCTCAAAAACAGTTAAAAGATCTTTTGGTGAAAGTGCAATCACTTCTCACAGAGGTCTAAGTTCAGGACCAAACGTTGAATCTTCAGATGCAATCTTATTAGTAGAAGGAAGATCAGATGTACTGAACCTGCTTGATAACGGTATTAAAAACGCAATAGCAATAGAAGGCACAGACATACCAGACCAAATAGAAGAAATATCAAAAGAAAAAACAGTAACAGCTTTCTTAGATGGTGATAGAGGAGGAGACCTAATTTTAAAAGAATTAACTCAACGAGCTGATATAGATTACGTTGCCAGAGCCCCAGAAGGGAAACAAGTTGAGGAATTAGATCATAAAGGAATAATGAAGTCGCTGAGAGAAAAAGTTCCACTTGAAGAAGCCAAAATAAAGGGAAAATCAAAAGAAAACAATAAACAAAAAGTAAAAACATCTAATTCAAGGAAAAATAAAAGCAAAATTCTACAGAAAGCTAAAAAAGGATTAAAAAGAAGAGTTTCTGGTGAAAAAAACACACAAACAGTTAAAGAACCACAGGAAAGTCAAAAACAAAATAAATTCGATGAAACCGAGGAAATTAAAGAGGAAGTTAAAGATAATAGCTACAAAGAAATATTAAATTCACTTGAAGGAACGTTGAAAGCCAAATTAATAGATAAAAACCAAGAAGTAATCAAAGAAGTTCCTGTAAGAGAACTGACTAAGTGCATAAAAGAAATTAATAATTCAATAAAAACTATCGTATTTGATGGAGTAATAACCCAGAGATTATTAGATATTTCATCTAAAAACAACGTAAAGAGGCTTATAGGAATCAAAAAGGGAAGTATAGCTAAAAAACCAACCGATGTAGAAATAATAACAGAACAAGAATTGAACTAACCAAAAAACATGGACTTTTAATTCTTAACATACTCTGGGAACAGGATCACCTACTGGGGGCTCAACAAATCTTTTACCTCCAATCTCAGTTTCTAAAACAACTTTTCCTTTTTCTTTTCCTATAACCTCACCTATGATTCTAGCCCTATCATCGTGTTTCTTCATTTCATTTAATAACTCCTTGGCTTTTCCTTTTTCAGCACTCATAACAACTTTACCTTCATTCGCAACTTCTAGAGGATCTATACCCAATATTTCACCAGCTGATTTAACTTCATCCTCAATAGGTATTTTGTCCTCCTCAATCAAAACACCCATATTGGATTTTTTAGCCATCTCGTTTAATGCATTAGACAAACCTCCACGAGTAGGATCTTTCATAGCTTTAATTCCACCTATATCTAAGCAACTGCTTATCAAATCATTTAAAGGCTTTACATCAGATTTAAGACTTGATTTAAAATTAAAACCCTCTCTAAAGGACATAATTGCTAATCCATGATTTCCAATAGGGCCATTAATCAATAATTTATCTCCTTCACTCAGATCTTTGTCTCTTATAGGTTTTTTAGCAATACCTACACCAGCTGTATTAATAATAACTCCATTTAATTCATTTTTTTCCATGACTTTTGTGTCACCAGTTATTATAGGCACATCAGCCTTTTTTGAGGTTTCATTCATAGAATCTATTATTTCTTCAATTTTTTCGACATCAAAACCTTCTCCTATAACTAAACTATTGGTTAAGGCAAGAGGCTCTGCACCCATAACACATAAATCATTAACAGTTCCTGAAACAGCTAATTTACCAATATCTCCTCCAGGAAAAAAAAGCGGCTTTACCACATGACTATCTGTAGTTAGAACCAACTCCTCCTCTTTAAGAGGAACAGAACCACCATCATCTAGATCTTTTAAACTGATTCCACCAGCCGAACAATTATCTAACTTCTGCAAAATGGCCTCATTAATTAGTTTCTCCATTAACTCTCCGCCAGCACCATGCTCCATTTTTATTATGTCATTCTTCAACATTATCCCTCCTTATCTCTACATCCCGAATCATTATTTCTTTCCCCTCTGATATAGATGGATTTCTTTTACCACATTCAGGGCATTTTAAGTTATTAACCAAAGAAGATAAGCTCCTAACATTACTCTTATCGTTCCTACCTACAAAACCACATTCGCAGTCAATTTTAACTGGTTTTTTTTCTATTACTAAATCAGAATCCTCTAAAACCTCATCATCATTAATTAATGTGTTATAAGAAAATTCTAGTTGTTTTAAGTTGATATGAGATAATTCACCTATCTCCAACTTAACTTCTTTGACTTCATCAGCTCTTTCTTCTTCAGCAACTTCTTTAATCTTAGAAACTATTTCCTTAGCTACACTAAATTCATGCATATTATAAACTCAACTCAGGTCTATTACCATATCTAAACCAAATATTGCACTCACCCTCTTCACTGACCATACATGGACCATGAGGGTCTTGAGGAGTACATTTATCCCCAAATAATTCACAATCACTAGGTTTTCCCCTAGCAGTAAGAATCAAATGACATTTACAGCCTGGATGTATATCCCTAGAATCCCCCAAATCAATTGAATATTTCTCTCTAGCATCATATTTTTTGAAATCATCTTTGATCTTTAAACCTGAATCAGGTATTTCTCCAATCCCTCTCCAATCAGCATCAGTAACTTCAAAAACATCATACAGTGTTTTCAGTGCCTTTTGATTCCCTGAATCATTAACTGCTCTTTTATATGCATTATCAACGTATTCTTCACCTTTATCAATTTGTTCAAGAAATTTCAATACACCAAATAATATATCAAGAGGTTCAAAACCAGCAATAACTGTAGGCAAATTATGTTTATAAGCAAAAACCTCATAGGGCTCCTTTCCAATTATTGTTGATACATGCCCAGGTGCAATAAAGCCATCAAAATTAATCTCTAAATCCACCAATAATTCCATAGCTGGTGGAATTAACCTATGTGAACAAAGTAACGAAAAATTCTCAGGCGGATCATTTTTCAAAACAGCAGCATTAGATGGAGCAGTAGTTTCAAATCCTATACCAAAAAAAACCAATTCATCAACTTTTTCAGCGATTTCAAGAGCTTCATTAACACTGTATACTACTCTAACATCTTTTCCTTTTGATCTAACATCAGATAAGCTTTCCTGACTACCAGGAACATTTAACATATCCCCAAATGTTGCAATCGTAATATCTTGTTTTGCCAACTCAATAGCTTCGTCAATTTCTTTCGCAGGAGTCACACAAACAGGACAACCTGGCCCCATAGTTAATTCAAAATCACTAGGCAAAAGAGGCCTAATGCCATTTTTGGTTATAGATTGTTCATGGGTACCACATACATGAACAGCTTTAATTTCTTCATCAGGCATTAAGTCCTTAATTTTTTGAGCAAATTTCTTAGCTAATTCCTTTTTTTTCATTAATTAATCCTCAAATGTATCAAGATATTCTCTAAATAACTTAAGACGTTCTTGTGCCTCTTTATCAGGTAGAACTTCAATAGCGTGTCCAACGTGATTTAAGATATAATCTCCTTCATTGACGTCATCAATTAAATCTACTCTAACTTTTTGTTTTGTTCCTTCAAAATCAACTAAAGCTTCATTTCCAGATAATTCCAAAACTTTTCCCGGAACACCAACACACATTTTATCAACTCTTAAAAACAAATTTCTTTCCAAAATAATTAAATTATTCAGAAAGGAAATTATTTAGTTAAAAATTTTATGGGAAATGGTATGGGAAATGGACAAAAACTTAAAACTATTGTAGGTCATTTAGGTATAAGAGAAAAAACACTTTCTAAATATCTACATATAATAAAAAGATTTAATAATGGTTAGAACGAAAGCATCTTTTTGCATGGTAAGTCCTTGTTTTGAGGTAAAAAAACCGATATTATCTTACTTTGGCTTAGGGAAAAATGTAACCTAGGTCTTTTTTGGGCTCGTAGCTCAGCTTGGCAGAGCGTCTGGCTTTTAACCAGACGGCCAGGGGTTCAAATCCCCTCGAGCCCGTTTTTGTTCCCGGGAGGAATAAAATGAGTAAGGACTATGAAGTAATGAGTCATGAATTAGTTCCTAAACATGAAATTATGTCGGAAGAAGAGATTAATGAACTCAAAGAAGAAAAAGACCTCGAGCTAAAAAATTTGCCTAAGATACTTAAAAATGACCCAGTAGTAAAAGAGATAGGTGCTGAACCTGGAGATGTTTTAAAAATAACAAGAGAAAGCCCCACTGCTGGTAAAGCCTTGATTTATAGAATTGTTATAGATAAAAAAGAATAAATGGGGGAATATTTTGAAGAAATCTATTTTAACGGATGCATATTTAGAGGAGAAAGGCATAGCTAGTCATCATATAGAATCATTCAATAACTTTCTTGATGAAGGCCTGCAGAGAGTTATAGATGAACACGGAGTGATTGAAACAGATATCGAAGAAGAAGACATAGAAAATTTTGAGGTAAAATTAGGCCAAATAAGAATAGGTAATCCAAGTGTAATAGAAGCTGATGGATCAACAAATAAATTAATACCTTCTGAAGCTAGATTAAGAAATTTAACTTATTCTGCTCCTATAGAACTGGAGATGTTTCCGGTAAGGAATGGTGAAGAAGGAAAAGGAGAATGGGTAGAGATCGGAGAACTACCAATTATGTTGAGATCAAAAGCTTGTAATCTAAATAATTTGGATGAAGAAGAGTTAATAAAAAATGGCGAAGACCCTGTTGACCCAGGTGGTTATTTTATCATAAACGGCTCAGAAAGAGTTTTAGTTACATTAGAGGATTTAGCTCCAAATCAAATAATGGTTGAGTACAATGATAGATATGGAGATCAAATAGAAGTAGCAAAGACTTTTTCTAAAAGAGAAGGATATAGAGCATTAATAATTGTAGAAAGAGGTAGAGAAGGTATACTAGAAGTTTCATTTCCTGGATTATCTGGTAGAATAAACTTCATTACTTTATTAAGGTCTCTTGGCTTAGAAACAGATAGAGAGATATCAGAAGCCGTATCAGAGGATCCTGAAGTAAAAAAATTCATGTTAGAGAACTTAGAAGAAGCTGAGGTCCAAGAACAAGAAGAAGCTATTGAAAAAATAGGTAAAAGAGTTGCAGCAGGCCAAGCAGAAGAATATAGACAAAAAAGAGCAAACTATGTTCTTGAACATTATTTATTACCACATATAGGTAACGATGAAGAAGACAGAATACTAAAAGCCCATTACTTGGGTCGAATGGCAGAAGCATGTTTCGAATTAGCATTAGATAGAAGAGACGAAGACGATAAAGACCATTATTCAAATAAAAAATTAAAGTTATCTGGAGATCTAATGGAAGACCTATTTAGAGTAAGTTTTAACAGATTAAGTAAGGATATAAAGTATCAACTAGAAAGAGCCAGTACAAGAAATAGGGAGCTTAGAGTAAAAACAGCTGTGAGACCAGATGTTTTATCTCAAAGACTCCAATCTGCAATGGCAACAGGTGAATGGGTAGGAGGTAGAACAGGAGTCGCACAACTTCTTGATAGAACAGACCACATGGCTACATTAGCACACCTAAGAAGAGTCGTATCTCCCTTATCGAGATCACAGCCACATTTTGAGGCAAGAGATCTACATCCAACTCATTGGGGAAGAATCTGTCCAAATGAGACCCCAGAAGGCCCTAACTGTGGTTTAGTTAAAAACTACGCAATGGCAGTTGAATTAACAAAAGGATCCACAGACAAAGAAGTAAAGCAGATGTTGCTTGATTACGGAGTTAAAGAGCTAGAAAGAGGTGTTTGAAGTGCAAGGAGCAAGAGTTTTTTTAAATGGTAGCCTAATTGGCAGTCATGAGAAACCAAAAAAGTTGGCTGAAGAAATAAGAAAGGCTCGACAAGAAAATAAACTACCAAAAGAAATCAATGTTTCTTATAAAGAAGGAACTAACGAAGTGATAGTTAGAACAGATTCAGGGAGAGCAAGAAGACCATTAATAGTAATAGAAGATGGTGAACCTAAGATAACACAACAACAACTCAAAAAGCTAAAAGAAGGAGAGTTAAGGTGGGAAGACTTAGTAGAAAAAGGATTAATTGAATACATAGATGCTGAGGAAGAAGAAGATACATACATCGCGATTAAAGAAGAAGAATTAACGGAAGAACATACCCACTTAGAACTTGATCCCGCGCTGATACTTGGAATAGCAGCGACGGTTGTTCCTTACCCTGAACACAATGCTTCTCCTAGAAACACAATGGGAGCAGGAATGGTTAAACAAGTTCTTGGACTCCCTCAAGCTAATTATAGGTTAAGAGGAGATACAAGAGGCCACTTATTACATTATCCTCAGTACCCAATAGTCAAAACAAGAGTAACAGATAAAATAAGTTACAGAGATCGGCCCGCAGGAGAGAACTTTGTAGTTGCTGTTTTATCTCATGGAGGATACAACATAGAAGATGCTATAATAATAAATGAAGCATCAATTAACAGAGGACTAGCAAGAAGCCATTTTTTCAGGATGTATGAAGGAGAGGAAAGAAGATATCCTGGAGGACAAAGAAATAAATTTGAAATACCTGAACCCGAGGTAAGAGGTGCAAGAGGCACAGAATCCTACAAACACCTAGATGAGGACGGATTAATAAATCCAGAAACAGATGTTGGACCAAATGACGTCCTAATAGGAATGACATCTCCACCAAGGTTCCTTGAAGAACCTACTGAACTAGGTTTATCCCCACAGAAAAGAAAAGAAACAAGTATAACAATGAGATCTAACGAAAGAGGAATAGTAGACACAGTTATATTAACAGAAACCGAAGAAGGTCTTAGGTTATCAAAAGTAAGGGTTAGAGACCAAAGAATACCAGAGTTAGGGGATAAGTTTGCCTCAAGACATGGACAAAAAGGAATTGTAGGCAGAATTGTTTCACAAGAAGATATGCCATTCAATGAAAAAGGAGTTGTACCAGACTTAATAGTTAATCCCCATGCAATTCCTAGCAGAATGACTGTAGGACATGTATTAGAGATGATAGGAGGAAAAGTAGGTTCAATGAGAGCTAAAGAAGTTGATGGAACAGCTTTTACAGGAGAGAGCGAAGAAAAATTAAGAAATGAACTAAAAGAACATGGATATAGTCATACAG
>CAYPLQ010000009.1:0-1829 GCA_964411605.1 uncultured archaeon
TTAGTAACTCTAATCCATCTAACTCAGGCATCTGGTAATCACTTACAACGCAATCGTAGTCATTTTTCTTGATTTTTTCCAAAGCTTCTTTTGGTGAATTTATAGTTTCAATAACAAGTTCCTTGTTTTGTTTTTCTAAATAAGTTTTTGCTAAATCCAAAAAACCTAATTCATCATCCACTAATAAAGTTTCAATCATAGAAACCGAGAAATTAAAATAGAATATATTTTCATATACCTTTTAATTTTATTAATTTATTTTTATTTAAAATAAAAAAGAAATTATTGGGTTATTGGTTTAACCCAAATTATGAAGTTATCATCTTTTTCGTCTTTTTTAATCACACCCTTCATGGAGTCATTGTCAACAGGTTCATCTACATCATCTTTAGAAACTTCTTTTACTTCATAGACTTCATCAACTATCCATCCCTGGCTCTCTGAATTAATTTCTTTTTCGTTTTCGTCTACCTTAGAGCCACTTTCTTCTTTTTTTGATTCTTTAGCCTTAGATTCATTATCTGTTTGGTCTAAAATCAGTATTCTCTTGCCTTTAACTTGGTTGGAAAGATTAAAAATCTTTTTAGGATTTATAATCGTTGTGGTATTACCTCTAAGATCCATTAACCCCTCTATGTAGTTTGGGGTGTTTGGTAAAGGTGTTAAGTCTTCTTTGTTCACAATCTCAGCTACATTATCTAAATCAATGCAGTACCTTTTATCATCTAAACCGAATTCAATAACTTGAGTAGAAGACATTTAAATTATTCTCCATTTATTTGAATTATTTTTGGTTTATCTCGAAGTTATCTAATTTGTCCATTGTTTGGTCAGACATCTGAGATAGTCCTTGCGCAATATTGGCCATTCCTTGTACTGCTTCATTTTGTTGTTGTACACCACTGCTTATCTCTTCGATTGATGCATTTATTTGTTGACTTAAATCCGAGACTTGCTCTGTCAGGGCACTAACTTCTTCTGAGTTCTCAGCTTGTGATTGAGTAGCATCACTGATTTCTTCCATACCTTGTTTAGTTTCCTCAATAGATTCTTTAATAGTTTCAAGAGTCTCAACAACTCTATCAACTGCTTCACTTCCTCTTTTTACTTCTTCACTTGTTTCTTTTATGTCTTCTGTAACTGTAGATGTGAATTCCTGTACTTCATTTATTATTTCTTCAATTTCTTTTGCTGAGTCTTGACTATCCTCTGCTAAACTCTTAACTTCGTTAGCAACAACAGCAAATCCTTCTCCTTTTTCACCCGCTCTAGCTGCCTCAATATTAGCATTTAAAGCTAATAAATTAGTTTGTTCTGCTATATTAGAAATAACATCTATGATATTATTTATTTTTTCCATTCTTTCTTGTAATTCATCGATTTTTTTGACATTTTCTTTTGTAGCATTATTAGCCTCTTTTATTTTATTTATTGCGTTATCAGCTCTTTCAGTTCCTTCTTTTGCTTCTTTTAATGCTTCTTTGGATCTTGTGTTTATTTGTTGAGAAGTAGATGTTATTTCTTCTATGCTAGCTGATAGATCTGATACGTTTTCTTTAGCGTTTTCTGCTTTATCCGATTGCTTTTCTGCGGTATTTGCTATTTCTTCACTTGCTTCACTTATTTCATCTATTGAACTGGCAATTTCTTCGCTTGATGCACTCATCTCCTCACTATTTTCTGCTAATTCATCAGTGGTTTTTGAGACATCTGATACTACTTCTTTTATTTCTTTTGTTGCTTGATTGAAATCATCTGACATTTGTTTGAATTGGCGATAAGCTTCCATTATCTCCGGGCGATGCCTTACAGTGGATGGAGGTTCGGCA
>CAYPLQ010000009.1:1839-2974 GCA_964411605.1 uncultured archaeon
TGGCTAATCTGTCTAGGTTGTCAGCAAATTGGTCTAGTACTTCTGTTTGATAGTCTTCTAGTGCTTTTTGTTCCGTTATATCTTCTACGTATTCTATTGCTCCAGTTATTTGGCCATTTTTGTCTTTTATAGGTGCACCAGTGTATTGAACTGGTATTTCTTCACTGGGTGATGGTTTTGCTGTTGTTTTTCTCGTGAAGATGTCGTCGTTTCGCATTGCTTTTCTTAATGCACAGTTTTCTGTTTGACAGTCATCAGTATTAAATAAATTGAAGCATTTTTTACCTAAACATTCTTCTTGGCTTAAACCAAGTGTTCTTGCACCTGCTTTATTCATGTACTGGACATTAAAGTCTCGGTCGATACCCATCACTGTTGCAGGAATTGATTCCAAAAATTGTTTATAATCCATTTTTTCTTCTTCTTTTTCTTTAGAAACTTGCTGCGAATGAGTTTCGATTTGTTTTTCTTCAATAGAATCAGATTTTCTTTCCTGGTCACTTATTGCTTCGTTATTTGATTGTACTCCAAATATCTTCAAAAAATCACTAATCATTATGACCACACTTTAAAAAAATAATAAATTAACTAATACCTAATCATTTAAAAAAAAATTAGTTATTTTGTATACAATGTTCCGATATATTGCTTCTAGAAGTAATTCGTTAACTAATATTGAATATACTTTTTCCAAAAAAAAGAATACTTATATTTATCTCTTTTTACCTAATTTAATTATATTAACTTCAGTTATTCGTTATTTATTCATAAGATCTAATTTATCACAGATTTGTTTGATTTTCCCACCAATTCGCCATGTTTCTTAGATCCTTACTGAATTGAACACTCGGATGATATTCACCCTTTCTCAATTCAATTAACCCAGCTCCCAACAACTGATTTCTCATATTATAAAAAGAAGACCGCCCAATATCAAATTCTTCTAAAATATCTTGCCATTCACTGGCCTTAACTGGATTATCTCCTTTTTTTCTATCCAATATTTTTTCTAAAAATTTCTTAGCCCTCCTTTGAGTACTTGGATCCCGAAAAACTCTTTTACATAGCTCCAATAAGGGATCTCTAGACAATGAGACTCTGTTTTTTTTATTTTTTTTGATTATTAGTGTAGTAG
>CAYPLQ010000009.1:2995-12329 GCA_964411605.1 uncultured archaeon
ATATAGTAATAAAAAAACAAATAAACAAGATAATTTATTTAAAAATTAAATATAGTAATAAAAAAACAAATAAACAAGATAATTTATTTAAATAATCAAATTAGGTAATATGGATGGTTAAAAAGAAAATTAAGACCCCAATATTTTTTTTAGCTTCAATAATATTAATAGGAACATTTGGTTATCACATAATTGAAGGAAGAAATTATTTAGACTCCTTTTATTGGACAATCGTTACAATCACAACAGTTGGTTATGGAGATTTACCTATAAAAACATCTCTAGGCAAACTTTTCGCTGTCGTCTTAATTTCCTCAGGAGTAGGAGTGATATTATATACCTTTACAGTTATCGGCCAAAAAATATTTGAAGGAAGTGTATGGAAGATTTTTACAATGAAAGAAAAAGCAGAAGAAGTTAAACAAAAACAAAATCATTTAGTCGTCTGTGGGTATGGTGATGTTGGAGAAGCTATTACTCAGCAACTCATTTCACACAAAAAAGAAGTTGTATTAATAGATAAAGATGAAGAAGTGTTAAGGTCAGAAGCACCTGAATTACCATATATCGTAGGAGATGCAACTAAAGAAGAAACACTAAAGATGGCGAATCTATCAAAAGCTAAAGGATTATTTGCTGCAATTCCAGATGACTCTGATAATATCTTATTAGTTCTAACTGCAAAAGAAATTAATCCCGATATCAGAGTAGTTGCGAGATTAGAAAGACCTGAAGGAGATAAACATATTCGTAGAGTAGGTGCAGAAGCTGTAATACACCCTGATAACGAAGGAGGAACAAGGATGGCACAATCTTATCTTCATCCTGAAGTAACAAATCTATATGATGATTTATTGAAAGGAGAATCTGGAAAAGCAGGAACTATTAAAGTAACAAAAAAAAGCGGATTAGTTGGTAAAACCCTTAAAGAATCTGATCTAAAAGAAAAACATGGTTTATTAGTTGTTGCTATCAAAAAAGACAGTGAAATAATATTAAATCCAGATTACAATCAAAAACTCGAGGCAGGAGACACTCTTATAGTAATGGGTACTGGATCCCAGATAGATGAAATAAAAATCTAATATAAATATTTTTATTTAATTAAAATGAAATTATTTAGGACTTATAGAAAAAACTATTAAAGAAATTATCTATTTGGCTGAGAAGACCTCTTCCTAAATCTTTGAATTAGGTAGGGGTCACTTCACTTCGGGATAACCAAAAAGAACTGAATAAAATTTATTTCTTCATATGATTCTATGTCTTTCTTTATTTTTTTTGAAATTTCTCTAGAAGAAAGAAACTCAGTTGGTTCTCCTAATAGTTTTTCAATGTATCCAATTGATTTTGTCAGAAATTTTTTTGGAATAAGATCTAGTATAATTAACCTACCTCCTTGTTTTAATACTCTCATCATTTCTTTGAGGCTTTTTTCTTTGTTATTGAAATGATGTAAAGCATCTACACATAAGACAAAATCAAATAAATTTTTTTTAAAAGGCAAATTACAAGAGCTTGAATAAATTAATTCATCAATTTTTTTGTTTTTAGCTTCACTAAGCATTTTTTTGTTCTTATCCACTAAAAAATACTTTACTTCGTGTTCATTTTTTATTTCTTGGCCTAAGTAACCAGTTCCTCCTCCCACGTCGAGAATTACTTGGTTTTTTGAAAATTGGGTTCTATTTAATATTGGTAAAACAGTATATTTTTTAAAAAAGAATGAAAAGTTATCATAAATTGGGGCTAATTTATTGAACATAACTATCTCAAATAACAAATAAGTTTATTTAATGAATATAAATAGTTGATTCTGTTATTTGGGATTTAGGGTTTTATTTTTCTAATTCGTAGTTACCTTCCTTTATTTTTATTGCCTTGCTATTAACTAATGCTTCAGTTACCTTTTTTCTTGCATTCTTTAAGTCCTTCCAAAAGGTTTTCCTTGATATATTCATTTTTTTTGCAGCTTCTTTTTGATTCATATCTTTTAGATCTACGAGTCTAAGAGCCTCTATTTCTTCAGGTGAAATCGTTATTTGCTCTAGGTCTTTGGCTGGAATTCCACGAGGTTTAAAGTAATCTGCTTTAGGTTCCTTTTCAACTTTTCTAGGACATCTTGGCCGACCTCTTCGCCTTCTATTTCCCATAAAAAACCCCATTGGTTTTTTGTTTTATTAAGATATCTTTCTATCGTTTCTGTTCTGTTGATAAGGCTTTTTTTCTTCATATACATTTTTTATTTTACCACAAAAGAAGGATTCTGCTTTTTTTAATTCTTTTTGAGAAAGAGGAGTGGCTTTACTTTTTCTTAATGGAGTGTTTAATTGTAATTCGTCTTTATTGATTTCATTAATAACTTCAGCAATTTTTTTGGCTTTATTTTTGTTTTTCTGTGTTAACATTGTTTGTATTGCAAAAAACCCATCATGTTCTTTTCTTATTTTTTTAATCGCTTTTATTACCTTTTTGTAATTAATTTTAGGATGAGGATCATTTATTGCTCTAAAAGACTGTGAGTTGAAGGCATCTATTTTAGCAATTATTTTATCAAAACCTAATAACGTTTTTCGTACTCTTTTCCTTGGAAAAAGAGAAGAATTAGTTAAAATCGCAATAGGTTTATTTATAGTGTTTTTTGTGGTTTTGAGTAAATTTTCGAGGTTTCGAGCTAAAGTTGGTTCACCTGTTCCTGCAAACGTTACATTATCTATTTTCAGTGAGTTATCAAGTTGTAATAATTGATTCTTTAATTCTGTTGGTTCTATGTAATTTTTTCTTTTTATTGTTTTCTTGGTTGTTTCACCGTATTGACAATATATGCAGTTATAAGAACAGATTTTTTTGCTACATATGGGATCTATGCCAAGTGATTTATTGAGTCTCCATGAATCTACTGGACCATACACTACTTTTGGGTTTTTAATTTCCTTCATTTGTTTCTTCTAATTTTGCTTTTAATTTTTTAGCTAATTCTCTTATTTCTCTGGCTATTTTTGAATCTGAGTATTCTATAATTGTTTTTGTTTCTAACATGGCTTTAGTAACTTCTTGACTATAAGGTAGTTTTGCTAAAACATCTATTTGGTTTTGTTTGCAGAAATCTATGATTTCTTTTGTTTTTTCTTTATTTAAATCGTATTTGTTTATGCAAACAGCTGGTTCAATATTGAAATGATCTATAACTTTTAAAACTCTTTTGAAGTCATGGATACCTGTTTCTGTAGGTTCTGTAACTACTAAGGCTAGGTCAACTCCACCTATTGAAGCAATTACTGGGCACCCTGTTCCTGGAGAACCATCAATTAATAAATATTCATTTCCTTTTTCTTTTGCTTTTTCTCTAGCTAATTCTTTTACTTTTGAGACTAATTTACCAGATGCTTCTTCCCCTATTCCTAATTCAGCATGAATTAAGTCACCAAATCGAGTCATAGATTCATATATTTTACCTGTTACTCTATTTTTTAGTTTTAGGGCATCTTGTGGACAAATGTATACACAAACTCCACATCCCTCACATCTATCTCTAATTATTTCAAAATCTTCACTTATTGCATCAAATCTACAGTACTCTAAGCATTTGCCACAGTTATTACAGCCGTTAATTTTTTCTGCAATATATGTTCCCTTAAACTCGCTTTCGTTGTTTTCGGTTGGATTTAAAATATATTTTAAATTAGGAGCATCTACATCACAATCAGCTACCATAGGCTTCATTAATTGAGTGAGTGATGCTGTTATAGTTGTTTTCCCAGTTCCTCCTTTTCCACTAATTACTGTTATCTCTTTCATTTTTTATGTCCTCAAAAACTCTTTGAAATTTGTTTTTCCATTCAGGCATTATTTCAACAAAAGGTATGGCATTAGAATAGTTTTTAGCTATTTTTTGGCTATTAGGAATTTTTAAGTGAATTTTTATGTCATTTTTTTGACAATAATTTTCTATTTCATCGTAGCCTTTTTGATATCTGTTAATAATTACTCCAGATGATACATCTAGTTTTTTTAGGACCTTAATAGATCTTTTTAAGTCATTTAATCCAAATGGAGTTGGTTCTGTCACTAATAAACAGTAATCTAGGTCTCTAATTGATTCAATTACGGGGCAATCAGTTCCTGGAGGTATGTCATAAATTGAGATCGAATTCTTTTCTGATTGTTTTTTTAGTTGCTTTATTATTGGTGTAGATATTGCCTTACCTGTCTCAAGCGTTCCTTGATATAGGGTAATTTTTTTGTCTCCACCTTTTTCGATGAAACCAATTTTTTGGTCTTTTTCTTTTATAGCGTTTGTTGGGCAAACTAGTTTACATAAACCGCAGCCATGGCATAATTCTTGGTGGACTATTTGTTTGTCCTCAAAGATGACTAAGGCATTAAAGTTACATTTTTCACTACATTTTCCACAGCTATTACATTTTTTTGAATCAATTATAGGTATTTTTTTATTAACATCCCTTATTTTATTTAGTTTAAATTTTAGAAAGGTATTTAAATTGGGTTCTTCAACATCTAAGTCAATTATTTCTGTTTTTTTATTTTCTTTTTGTTTTAATGAAAGAGCTAGATTTAAGGCGACTGTTGTTTTTCCTGTTCCTCCTTTTCCGCCAGCAACACCTAATTCCATTTTAATCTAAGCCTCTTAGATTCAAATAATTATTTTTTCTCCTGCTTTTAGGTTATTTGTTTTTTGGGGATATTTTGATTTGATTTTTTCTTTGTTTTTGGTACAATGTAGTGGTATGATTTTTTCACTGTTTTTTAGTAATTTGTATTGATTGAAATTGTGCATTCCACCAATTATTGTTTTTATTTCACCTATCTTTCTTGATGTTTCAATTATTTTTTTCAGTCCTGGGTGACTGCATCCGGTTATTATTGTTAATCCTTGGTTTTTGATTATTAAGGATTGTTCTTTTATTTCTTGACCTAAAACACCTGTTGTATATTTATTTTTGTTTAGTTTTTTTGCATTACTTATTTCTGTTAGTTTTGCTCGTTTTTTTATTTCTTTTTTCATTTTTTTGGATAAATTAGAAGGTACAATTATGTTCATTTGTTTTTTGAGTATTTGTGGTAAGCTACCTATATGGTCCCAGTGATTATGTGAAATAAAAATTGTGTTGATTTCTTCTAATTTGGTTCCAAATTTATTGATATTATGTTTCAGTATTTTTGGATCCCATCCGACATCGAAAAGAGTTTTTTTGTTTGGTTCTTTAATAAGAGCAGAAAATCCCCATCCTGATTTAAAACCTTTTTTGGCTTCGTTATTGTATACGATTTGTACTTCCATGTAAGATCTAAGAAAAAAAATAAAAAATTAATCTGTGTATTCTTCAATTCTTTCTTCGATTTGCTTTAGTTCTCTTTCTAGTTCGTTGATTTCTTCTTTTAGGATCTCTTTTTCTTCTTTGAGAATTTCTTTTTCGTTTTGTTCTGTTCTTGGTGTAGTTTCTCTAATTATTGGTGCAGTTGATTGTGCTGAGTATCTTCTAGGTGCTCTTCTTGGTGCTGCGGGTGCTCTTCTCCCGAATCCTCTTCCTCTTGCTCTTCCAAGTCTTGGTCTTCTTGTTTTTGTGAATCCTGGGGTTTGATGTCCTGTGCAGTATCCTAGTCCTCTTCCTGTCATTGGTCCGGCTCCATTTGGACCTGTTCTATCTCCTCTTGGCAAATAAAACACCTCTTAATTACACATATGTGTAATAAATATTTAAATGTTTCCATCACTCCTCAATGATTTCCCTCACAAGCATCTCTCTTAGAAGCAATATCTAGATCTCCATTTTCCCAATCATCAACGACATCTGATACCTTTCTACTGGCACCACTGTATACTTCAACCCCTAATTCTTCAAACCTAGCTACTGCACGTCTACCAAGATTACTGCATAACAAAACATCTATGTTTTTTTCATCAAGCAACGTAGGAGGTTTTTTCTCACCACCCATATGTTCACTGGTATTCTCAACAACCTCTACTTCACCTGAATCCGTATCAACAATCGTAAAAGAGGGTGCTCTCCCAAAATGTCCACTAACTTCATCATCTAATCCCTTATCTCCTAGAGTTGGAACACATAATCTCAAAAAAATCACCTCATTAAATGTTATTTCCACTATGAGCTGGTGCTGATGCCTCATCAAAAACATCTAAAGCATTATCCTTGAAATCCTCAATCGCTTCTTTAATTTTTCCAGAAGCTCTATATGCTTCTATATTAGCTTCTTTTAAAGTTGATAATGCTTTAGGTCCAATGTTTCCAGTGATCACTGAATCCACATTTTTATCGGCTAAAAACTGTGCTACACTTATACCTACTCCGGACATGCCTCTCCTATCCTCGTTTTCGTAACATTTTTTTTCCATTGATTCCGTTTCAATAACTAAAAAATACTTACAGCGCCCAAATTTTTCTTCTACTTCAGAATCTAATTCACATTTTCTTGCAGAAACTGCAACTTTCATATTAAATCCACCTCCATATTTTTAGAAAAAAATAGAAATATTCTCTTTATTTAACTATTCAACTTCTTCAATAATTCTTTCAACAATTTCTTCGAAAGCAATAGAAGACTTATTTTCCTTATTAACAAACGGCTCCCCTTTTTCTCCACTCTTAACTATCTCAGGGTCAAGAGGGACAGATCCAAGATAAGGAATATCTAATTCGTTTGCAAGTTCCTCGCCGCCACCGGAACCAAAGATATTGGTGCTTTCTCCACAATTAGGACAAATAAATTCTCCCATATTTTCAACTAAACCGATTACTGGCATATTAACTTCTCGAGAAAATTGAATAGATTTCCTTACTGATTGAATTGAAACCTCTTGAGGCGTAGTTACTATAACTGATCCATTGATGTCTTCAATCTCTTGTGCAATGCTTAGGGGCTCGTCTCCAGTTCCTGGTGGTAAGTCAATTATTAAGTAATCTAAGTTATTCCATTTAACATCGTTCAATAGATTTTTTATCATTTTCATCTTCATTGGGCCTCTCCAGATCACTGGAGCATCTTTGTTTTTTTGCATTAAATCAATAGAAACAGCTTTTAGGTTTTGTTTAACATCTAGAGGAATCATTTCTTCATCTTCAGTAACTCTTAAGCGACCATTTTTTATACCAAGTAATTTAGGTATTGTTGGGCCATGGAAATCACTATCTAATATACCTACTTCGTTTCCTTTTTCTGATAATGCAGTTGCTAGGTTTGCAGCGACTGTTGACTTCCCTACTCCACCTTTTCCACTCATCACAGCTAAAGTAATCATTTATTACACATTAGTGTAAGTAATTTAAAAAGCTTTCGGCGCACAATAAAAAAATATAGAATTAAGTAAGGGAACTTAAGAAAAAATAACTCTTAAAATTAAAATAAAAAGATTTAAGATTATTTATTACGCAAACGGAGAATTTTTAATATCTTTTGGTAAAGACAGGACAGGGCAATTTGCTCTATGAATTATTTCTTCATTTACGTTTTTCTTAGTAAACTGATACCAATGAGGTTTTTTTCCTACACCCATCACAATTAAATCGGCGTCTATTTCTTTTGAAGTCTTTATAATACCATCGACAATGTCTTCTGAAAATTTTAATTCAATATCTGCTTCATATCCTTCTTTCTCAATAGCTTCCTTAAAAATCGAAGTAGCTTTTTCTCCTCTATTTTTTAATTCTTTATTAGGAATCGTCGAACGATGTGGTAAGACATTTAATACAGTGCTTCTTGCCTCAAAGAACTTTACTACTTTAACAATTTCCTTGACATTTTTTTTGGCTGGTTCAGGACCAGCTGTACATATTAATAAATTTATTTCATTCATCTAATTAACCTCCAATTTAGATTCACTACCCTTGTTTCCCTTTATTTTAGCACAATAATAAAAAAATAAATAACCCACTAGTACTATGACTCCACCAAAGAGAATTGTGTGTATTTTTAATTGGAAGTATAATAGAAAACAAGCCACTGCTCCAATTATTGGTGGAATAGGATAAAAAGGAACTTTAAATGGCCTATCTTTCTCTGGTGCTTTTTTTCTTAAATAAATTAATGAAATATTAACTAATATGAAAACAAATAAATAAACTGCTGCTGTAAGACCCATTGTTATATTTAAATTCCCTAATAATCCTACAATAATTATTAAGGAACCTGTTATTACTACCGCAATCATGGGTGTATTATAATCAGGATGTATCTTTGATAATACATTAGGTAATTCACCATTATTTGATAACGTAAATAAATATCTCGATGCAGATAATAGAGATGCGTTTATTCCGGTTAAACAAGCTTCTATTCCTCCTATTGATAGTGCAATAAAACCTATTTCTCCAGCAAAGTTCTTAGCAGCTAACGCGATAGGTACTTCGGATCCTCTCATTTGTGAGTAATTAATTACTCCAGTAGCTACCCAAACAACTCCTCCAACTAATATAACCATCATTAATAAACTAAGCAATGTTGCTAAAGGAACATTTTTTCCAGGGTTCTTTATTTCTCCAGCAGTTGCTGCTACTAAGTCAAATCCTATGAAATTAACGGTTATTACTGCTGCAAGATAAAAAACATCTTTAATACCTTTTCCAGGTGCAAAAAATGGAGTATGGGCTCCTTGAGTCATCTCAGGTAAACCAAATAAAATAAATGACAAAATTATAACTAAAGAAGTTAAGAACAATATTATTTCAAAAACAGTTGACATTCTCACCCCTACTACGTTCACCAATGTGAATATTACGGCAATTATTATTACTAGTAATTTAATTGGAAACCATGGGAAAAAAAGATTTGAAATAAATCTCGCTGCACCTATAGTATAAAAAGCTGTGGCCGTTATTAATCCAAACCAACATGCCCATCCACTTAAAAAACCTAATCTTTTACCTATACCTTCTTTAACAAAGTGGTAACTTCCTCCAGCAAATGGCATCATAGGGCCTAGTTCTGCATAACTTAGAGCTGTGAGACACATTAGTGCTCCTGCTAATAAAAAAGCTATTATAGCTGATGGCCCGATTTCAGCAGCTACTTCTCCTGATACAATGTATTCTCCTGGTCCTAGTACTGCTCCTGCTCCAATACTTAAAGCTCCGAGGAAACCGATTTCTTTAGCTAATTCCTTATTGTTTCCTGTTTCTTTAACCTCCACTTTCTACACCAATTTATTGAATAATTAATTTATTAACTTATTATTTAAGTTTTACTAAATAAATTGCCCTAAATTTTTAGGTAAATAAAATTACTTTTTTTGTTTTTTTAAAAAAATTAGATAAAGCCAAAAAAACATAAATAAATAATGTCAAAAGAATTAGACGAA
>CAYPLQ010000009.1:12339-13022 GCA_964411605.1 uncultured archaeon
ATCGATAAACACATAATTAACGAGTTATCAAAAAACTCAAGAAAAACAACAGCACCAAAAATAGCTGAAGAAGTAAATGTTTCACCTGGAACAATAAGGAATCGAATAAAAATACTTGAAGAAAAAGGAATTATCAAAGGTTATCGACTATCTTTAGATTACGAAAAAATTGGAAAAAAACTCGTAACAATATTTAAATGTCAATCACCAAGCATAAAACAAAAAAATACCTTAGCAAAAAAAGCCCTAAAAATGAATTCAGTTATAAACGTCAGAGAAATTATGACTGGAGAAGACGAATTACATATAAAAGCTATTGGAGAAAACACTGTAGAAATACACCAAATAGCTGAAGAACTAGAAAAACTAGGGCTCCAAATACTTGATCAAGACCTACTAAGTGAGGAATATTTTTCTCCCTACAATCCAAAAGAAAACGTAAAAGATGAAAAAATCCTTAGTTATAGAAAACTTGGGTCAGGAGCAGAGACAGTTGATGTCATTGTAAGTGGAGAAGCCAAAGTAACTAATAAAACAATTCAAGAAGCAAAGAAAAATGGTTGCCTCCCAAAAGACGTATTGATTATTTCGATTGAAAGAGATGGAAAAAGAAAAACACCTGATGGAGAAACAAAACTCAAGCAAGGAGACATTGTTTCACTTTTCTCCACAAAGGGACTTAG
>CAYPLQ010000009.1:13134-19708 GCA_964411605.1 uncultured archaeon
TTCTTCAGGAACAACAATGTTTATTGATTCATTATAGGATCTATAAAGCACTTTGTTCTCCATAGACATATTATATATAAAACCCATTTTTTCATTAGTTATCAACATATTTATCCCTATAACTGTCTTTTTAGGTAAGTAACTGTTCTTAGAAACCCAATATCTTATTTTCTTGTTCTTCAAGTAATTATTTACTTGAGATAAATTCATTGAAGCCAATGGATGGTTCCCAGTAACTCCTAAAGCACTTGTATTTATGGATATTGACCAAAAAATATCTATACTAGGTTCTAGTTTTAATTTATAGGTATTAGATCCATTTATTTTTTCTTTACCTAAATTTCTTTACCTAAATACTTCAACTCAGAAACTCTTATTAAATCCCTGATCTGCTTAATTTGGTTATTTGATTCCTAACGAAGACTATAGTTTCCTTCATCTTCTCATCTTAAGGAAAACTCTCTCCAAAATCCTTAATTTTGGTAGAAGTAGTTGACTGAAATCTTCATTTCTCTATCGTTTGATGAAACCAAGATAGTTGAATTAACTTCAAAGATATATGAGGAAACATTTTCAGTTTCTACTAACACTTGTTTCCGTATCTCCTTAGGAGAAAATCCCTCATTTGATGCTTTTTTTGGTTCTGAATACATCATAAAAAGAAAAAAACTAATTTAGTTAGTAAAATAAGACTAAGAATTTTTTTTGTGACCTACTTCCATAGGAATTAACCTTTAAATGATAAAGCTAGATCTTCCTTAATTTTTATCTAAATAGTTGAGAAGCCCCTTCCTAAATCATTGAATTAGGTAAGGGTCACTTCACTTCTCTTTTTAACTTATTTATTTAGGTTCTTTTTAAAAAATAAAGAGGTATTTTTTTCATTATTGATTTAAATAACTATTTTTGGAATGCTTTTTTCCAAAAAATATGTATGGTTTTGAAAACAATTAAGGAATTGAGGATTTTGTTTGAGTGATAAATTAGAAGTTGAGGTTGGGAAAACAGGGATTGTGGGTCTTGATGAGGTTTTGGAAGGTGGAATACCTAGAGGTCATGTAGTGCTTTTGGAAGGTAATTCAGGAGCGGGAAAAACTGTTTTATCCTTGCAATGGCTCTTTGAAGGCTGGAAAAAATACCAAGAACCAGGAATTTATGTAGCAATAACTGAACCTTTTACTGAAGTAATTAAAAATGCTAGTACACTTGATTTCTTTGATAAAAAAATAATTGATGATGGAAACATTCGATTCACTGATTTAAGAAGTATGATGGACATAATGGGTCTTGAAGACAAAGAAACAATTGATAAAGATGATATAGAGGATTTAATTGAGAGAATTGAGATATTAGTAGATGATGTTGGAGCTAAAAGAGTAGTTATAGATTCAATAACAGCGATGGGTTACAGAATCGATGACAAGAATCTTTTTAGGCAATTTATATTTAGGTTAGGTGCACCTTTAGCTAAAAAAGATGTTACTGCCTTCTTAACTTCAGAATCCCAGGATGGATCAGTTCCATTTGGGGTTGAGGACTTTATTTCGGATGGCATTATTTCATTAGGGCAAGAGAAATCGGAACAATCAACGATGCGGTATCTACAAGTACCGAAGATGCGGGGAGTAAATTATCATAGTGGTGAGGTTAATTTTGATATAAACTCCTCAGGTGTCAAGATATACCCCAAAGTACGGATTGATAGAAATTTTGCGGCAACTGATTTTGATGAGAGAGTTAGTTCTGGTGTTAATAAATTTGATGAATTACTTGATGGTGGATATCCTGAGGGACATATAATACTTTTAACTGGTAATTCTGGAACTGGAAAAACAACATTTGGAATGCAGTTCCTTCTTGATGGAATTAAGAAAGATGAAAAGGTTTTATTTGTTAATCTAGAGGAACCTAAGCAACAGGTTATTAAAACAGCTGAGTCATATGGCTGGAACTTTAGTAGTTATGAAGAAGATGGTTCTCTCGTCTTCATAACTCCAGATCTAATTGACACTTACCCTGATAGATTACTTGACGATATAGTAGAAGCAGTTGAAGATAACGATGCCAATAGGTTGTTTTTTGATTCTATTAGCTCATTACCTTCTGCTGGTTTTAGCTTAGATGAAACTAGACAAATGATGCTTCAACTCAATTCTGCGCTGAAAAAAAGAGGTATTACAGCAGTAATGACTTATCTGGAGAGTGGTTTATTTAATGCGGGAGTTAATTCATTATTAGGGTCTACACAAGCAAGTGAGTTGAGGCTTAGTTCTCTGAGTGATGGAATAATTTTATTAAGATATGTTGAAAGTGGAGACAAGGTTGAAAAAATCTTGAATATCTTAAAGATGAGGGGCACTGCTCATGACAAGAACATCCGTAAATTCGATTTAACAGATGAAGGCGTAAGAATAGGTGAAGTTCTGGAGAGAAGAGATTAAAATGGATAGAGAAGTAGAAGTTAAAATTTATTATTCTAGCAAAACTGAACCTAATGGACTTGTATTCTATGAGGAAGGAATTGAGTACCTAAAAGATGAAGGCATAGATGTTAGGGTAATAGATGTCAGTGAAGAAAAAGAAGAAGCTAAAAAGGATGGAGTAATTTCGACACCTACGGTTATTATAAAAAAAGAAGGTAAAATAGATAGAAAACATGGCGCAGTTAGCACTTTACGAGGGGTTCTTGAAAAAAAAGACATAAAAAAGGATATAAAAGAATTTAAGAAATAAATACCTGATTATATCAATAAATATAAAAATTATATACTTTAAAGTATCTAGATCTTTTCACCTGATGGAGAACTTACTTTAACTTTTAACCAAATCTTTCCTCCTTTGTTTTTAGTTTCATTGAACTCAATGTTACCTTTATGACATAATTCTGATTCTTGGAATTCATTGAATTCTTTCTCGTCTCGAAAAGATATCATTACTTCTTCTGTTACCCCAAACTCAGCCATATTTTTTAAATCCTTTTCAATTTTCTCTATCTTCTTTATTTTATCTTTAATTGAGTGCTTGACAGGAGATCGGGGTTCGGGTTCTTTTTTTGTTTTTTCCTTTTTTTCTTCGGCATAAACTCCAATTTCATTATCTGTAATTCTTAGGTCATGCTTAGTTCCTTCAAATCCCTGACCCCTCATTTTTTTTAGCCATATTTTACTTACAACAGATTTCTTTGTTTTTCTTGAAGAATTGAATTTAATGACGGCATCAAAGGGGGTGTGATAACTTTTTCCGAATTCTTCTCCACAAACAAAAAACAAAATTAGTTCTTCTCTCTTTAATCCATTAATTAATTTATAATAAAATATTTCTTGGTTAAGTTGAGAATTACTTAAAAGGTAAAGTGAAAAAATTGAATCAATAACCACTATTTTTGGTTTTTTCTCTTCAATTAGGGCATTGATTTTATTTATTAATTCATTTAGATTGATTTCATCAATTTTCTCTTTCCAATTCAAGTTTTCTCTCAAGTCAATATAACTTATACCTCGCTCTTTATGTGGTTCTTTCAATGATTCATTATTTCTTAAGTAATCATAAATAAGTGATAAGGACTCATTAGCACCTAAATATAATCCTTTTTCTCCAAAATCTTTGTAACGTTTATGAAGAATATAGAGAGAAAGCATTGTTTTTCCTGTACCTTGAGGACCTTGAAATAAAAAACTAGATCTACTACTTTTTTCGAATTCTAAGAGGTCTTCGAATCCCTTGACACTTTTTTCTTTTTTACTCATTCTTCAATATCCAAAAAAATTTTTTTGCAACCCTAGATCACTATTACTCCATTTTTTAAGAACTTATGGGTTTCGTTGAATTTGATAATAACAATCAATGTAGAATTAATGGAATATTTATTATCTTAACTCATTATTATGATTAAAAATTGGTTATTTAGGAAAATAAAACCTTTTATACAAAAAAGTGAAGTGCCCCTTACCTAAATCAAATGATTTAGGAAGGAGTCTTCTCAACCATTTAAATAATTACTTAAACAAATTTCCTTAAAAAAAGTTAGAATCATTAAATATTTTTTTCATATCATAACAAAAAATACAAAAAATAACCTTGAAAACAATAATTAACTCTAAAAGAGAAAACAAAAAAACCCTAGGAAGTATAATAAAACAATTAAAAAAAATTCATGCAAACAAGTACTCAAAAAAATAGACTAGGTTCTTGGTTTAGAATATTGTGTAAAAAAAGATTTAGCGTTTCTTTTTATCATCAAGATAACTTAAAACAACGAAAAGACATAAAATCTCTGTTTGAAGGTTTGAAATAAAAGCTATTTATTATCAAAATTATTTCACATGCATTTAATAACTAAAAATTATTTTTAATATCTTTATTTATTAAATTAAAATAATTAATGTTATGTAAAAATTAATAATTATTTATTTGGGTTTAGATTACTTTTTTAAAAAATGTAATCGTATTATTAAACTAATAAAGCCTATATATAAATGTTAACTAATTATTATTTAAGAGTGTAAAAAATGAGTAAAGAAGATAAAGAAAAACAAAGAGGTGAAAAAGTAGAGAAGAAAGTAAGAGAAGGCGGGAGGATCTCTAGGAGAGAATTCTTAACAGGAATAGGTGGTTTTGCTGGAGGAGTGCTAATAGGTTCCGGTGGAGCTATAATGATATCACCAACAGAAGATGAATACATCTGTCCTTTCTGTGACACCAAATTCGATGACACCGTTTCATTAGCAACGCACCTGAAATCTAAGCACAGTGGAGAATTCACTGAAATCAAAAAAGGATGGGGATCATATAATCAACCATATCCAGAAGGAGAAGCACTTATCACAGTTAACTCTGCTGCATGCACTGGATGTGGCTTATGTGAAATGGCTTGTTCCTATGAACACTTCGATGTCATAGACAGAGATTTATCAAGAATCCAAGTATATAAGTTCCCTACACCTATTTATACCGCTGTTGCGAACACATGTAGGCAATGTGGGCCACAAGAAGCTGAATGCGAAAAGGTTTGTCCACCCGGAGCAATTACCTGGGATGAAGAAAACAAGGTTATTCAAGTAAATGAAAACAAGTGTTTAGGACGTGAAGACTGCAATGGAGGAGACATTCCTCTTTGCATCGAAGCATGTCCAGCTAATATACCAAGATTCCCAGATAAGGAAGAAGTTAATTATCCTCTGATCTGTAATCTGTGTTTACAAGAAAATGGAGATAGAATACCTTCTTGTGTAGATGCTTGCAGTAACGATGCTCTTGAGTTCATGGAAAGACCATACCCAACTTATTTAGAAAGACATACTCCTGAACAAAAAGCTGATTTTCTTAAGGAAAGACAACCTAATTTACCAAAAGACAGGCAATTTGTTGGTGAAAAATACAAAGAGTTGCTAGGAGATGATTACTGATGGAAGCAAAATTATTAGAAATAGATTTATCAAATGAAAACTCTCGCGTAAGAGACATGACTGAATACTGTGAACAACATGTCGGTGGGAGAGGTCTCGGAAACCGATTGATGTGGGAAGAAATGCCTGCAGATATTGACCCATATGCCCCTGGAAGCCTGCTTCACTTCGGAATAGGTCCAATAACTGGTTTATTTGGTCCTAAAGTCATAGTGATGCATAAATCACCACAAACTGGGTGGCCAAGTAGGGCAACAATTGGAGGAGATTTTGGAACAACTTTGATGCAAACAGGGTACAACATGGGGATTTTGTTTAAGGGAAAACTATCAAATCTAGGTTATGTCTTCATTGATAACGATGAAGTAACATTCAAGGATGCATCACACCTAAAAGGCGCTTTCATGCAAAAAACCCACAAAGTAGTGGGTGATGAAATAGCAGAAAACAATGAATTAGTTTGGGATCCAGAAGCCTACAGAAAAACAAGTATAATGGCAATTGGTCCTGCAGGCGAAAACCTAGTCAATTACGCTAACATAACCTGTGAAAGCCAACACAGTGCCAGTAAAAGAGGATGCGGTGGCGTAATGGGATCAAAGAATCTCAAAGCTGTTGCAGTTCGAGGAACAAAAACACCTAATTATGCAAGTCATAAAAACGTCTATGACCATTTCTTTACATTAAGTGGTTGGCCACATCCATACGATAACAGAGAAGAGAGAAGATGGGGACACATGACCAGTATGCCAAGCCACTTACATGACTGTACAGAGGGCATCAAAAATGACCACTTAGGTTGGCACGAAAATGTTTTAGAAGTACAACCAATGAGGCATGAACAAAAAGGACACAAATTCCTCACCGGATGTAGTGGATGCCCAAACCCAGAATTCGTGCCCTACTACAGAGAAGATGACGAATACGGTGTTAGATGGGGAGAATTCAGACACGATAATTGGGGAGGACTCAATGTAAACACAATGTTTGAGAATGGATACGATGACGGAACAAAAATAACACCAGTTTTCGAAGAATACGGAATTGATGGTGAAGAACTAGGAGGACAAGTAGCATGGGCAATGGATCTCTATGAAAAAGGAATAATCTCTTCAGATGATCTCGGAGGAATAGAACTTGAATGGGGAGATGTCGATGCAACTATTAAA
>CAYPLQ010000010.1:0-2781 GCA_964411605.1 uncultured archaeon
AAGGCGGAGATCACCGGTTCGAACCCGGTCGGGCCCATTCAGGTTGTTGTATTTTTTTAATTAAATCTTTTTTTTGGCAAATTTCTAGATTTTTAAAGTTTATTTCTAGATAAACTAATTTATGTTATCTCATTAATTTTATTTTGAGATTTAATTAGTACAGTGAAGAAGGGTTATTTATTTAAGGCAGGAGGGTCATGGCTTTTTTAGGAAAAAGTCGGTCTGATAAGTATTTTAGGGGTCCTATGGTGCATACGATGGTTATGTCTTGGACTAGTCACTGTAGAATGTACATAGATTTTAGTGGTATAGGTTATGAGTGTGGATTAAAGCAATTATTCAGCGTTCTTTTATCGTAAGTATAGTTGCTTATATAAAAAATAGGTTATAGTTGTTTTTTATCAAGATATCTTGATTTAAATGGTTTAAGTTGGTTTAATTATGTTTGTAAGCTTAAAAGAGGGAATTAAAGATGTCTAATTCGATTTCTTCTTTTTTCACAAAGATTGGTGATTTTTCAAGTGATATTGTTCAGCGTTATCTTCCTGATGCGTTTATTTTTGCTCTGCTTTTGACATTTCTTACTATGGTCTTAGCTGTAGTGTTTACCAGTAAAGGAGTCTTTGATGTAGCTAGGCATTGGAGCCAAGGGTTCTGGTTTGTGCTTAAGTTTTCAATGCAATCATCTTTAGCATTGATTACTGGATGGATCTTAGCTGATTCTCCTCCAGTAAAACGAGTTTTAAATAAGTTTGCAGAATTACCAAGTAATCAGATTCAAGCTATATTTCTTACAGCAGTTGTAGGACAATTACTGGGTTTATTTCACTGGGGCGTTGTTTTAATAGGTAGTGCTATCTTCGCTAGAAATGTTGGTATAGAAATGGAAAAAAAAGATGTGTCCGTGCATTATCCACTTTTAGTGGCTACTGGATATGCAGGTCTTCTTCCTTGGCACCAAGGGCTTTCGGCAGCAGCTCCTCTTTTGGTAGCAACTGAAGGACATTTCTTATCTAACTTGATAGGAATTATTCCTGTCTCTGAAACAATTTTTCATCCAGTAAACATCGTGATTGCTTTAGGTGTGGTTATTCTTTCAATAATTGTTATGCCTTTAATGGCTCCAAATAAAAAAGAAAACATTATATCGGTTTCAAAGTCTAAACTAGAAGAAGCTAAGATAAGAAGCAGAGATGAAGCGCACAGTGAACATAAAAAAAGAGAAAGCAGATTTAAATCTTTATTACTGGATAGCAAAATACTTGCGATATCAGCTGGAGGACTTGTTTGGAGTTACCTTCTGTATCTCTTTTTAACTAATCCTTTCATGGAAGTATTTAATTTAAATATATTCATATCTATTTTATTCGGCTCCGGTTTAGTTCTTCACGGTAATTTAAGGAATTACATTGATGTTTTAAGAGATGCTTTAGAAGGAGCAAGCCAGATTATAATTCAATTTCAATTTTATGGAGGAATAATGGGGATAATGGCTTGGTCTGGGCTTGGAACATTAATTGCTCAGACTGCTGCAGATCTGGCTACGAGTAACACGTGGTATTTTTTTGCTTTCCTTGCTTCCGGAATAGTTAACTTCTTCGTTCCTTCTGGAGGTGGCCAATGGGTCGTTACTGGAAAGGTTCTTGCAGAGGCTACTCAGGTGATTGCAGGAGCCGATATGAATTTAATGATTATAGCTTTTGGAGTGGGTGATCAATGGACCAATATGATTCAGCCATTCTGGGCAATCCCCGTTATAAGTATTGCAGGTCTGTCTATAAGAGATATTATGGGTTATTGCGTGATTTTATTTGTTTTTAGTGGAGTTTTATTTGCAATAGGGGTTCTACTGATGGGGGTATTATTATGAAAAACAATACAAATAATGATTCAGGAAATAACACTAGTTTTGTGGCATTTCTCGGAGGTTACTTTCCTGAATCAATGACGCTAGCCGTTTTACTTTCAATTATTGTCTTATTAGGTTCACTAACCTCAATCAAACTACTTGAAGCGCTAGAGTTATTCTCTACTGGTTTTTTCAATTTCTTAGAACTACAGATGTCCTTGATACTTTGGTGGATGCTTCCAGTAATCGTTGTAGAATCAGAAAGAACAGGAACTATACTGGATAAAATAGCTGAAAAGATACCTCCTAGAGAGAAATATGTCGTCTTAGTCACTTTTATTCTCGCATTTTTTTTAGGATGGATCAACTGGGCCTTCGGACTAATAACTTCTGTATTAATTGGACAAAAGCTATGTATTAACGCCAAAAACAATGGAAACAAAATAAACTATCATATTATTTTATTTATTAGTTTATTGAGTTTAATCAGTGGTAATATAGGTATAACAAGCCCTGGTGCACTTATATTAACTGAAAACTACTTAAAAATAACCAATATATCAATAATTAACTTTGCTCTAAATACACAGAATCTAATAATATTTTCTTCAATGTTTTTACTGCTTCCATTACTTTATTATCACTCCTCTAATAAAGAAAATAAAGAGATAAGTAAAAATAACTTAATTATTAATACAAGCATCAAAGAAAAACTTAAACACCAAAATATTCCACCTAAAGACAACTGGGTTCCAGCTGACTACATAGAATACTCTTCCTTTCTCTCCATCATAGCGTTCTTAATCGGTACTACATCAATAACCTGGGCTTGGATCCATGGTAACATCACTATGTTGGGAATACTTTTTGCCACACTAATGCTCGGTTTAATCAGCCAAAAAAACCCAGTAGCATTTATTGAAAAAGGAGCA
>CAYPLQ010000010.1:2791-19359 GCA_964411605.1 uncultured archaeon
GAGCAGATTCAACAAAATGGTCCTTACATCTAGCTATTCCATTTTTATTATATGCAGGAATATATTCACTTCTCACCAAAGCCATGCTGTACGCTCCTATAAAAAACCTATTGAATGAAATCCCAGTTATAGGTTCTTATCTAATAGCCTTAGGAGCTGGTGTACTCATTCCCGATCCTGGCTCTCTCTGGTTCCTAATTAGTCCACTTTCAGAGGTTGCTGGAGTCTTAAACTTACTTATAACAACAATGTACGCCGCTGGAATATCTAATATCTGGTTAGGATTTATTTTCATAGGAATACTAGGCATTCAAGGATTCCACTGGAAAGAATACATAGAATATGCTTTATTGACAACAGTATACCTCTCAATAGTAATCATACTAGTATTAACATTAACTCTTTAACATAATCGAATTAAATTTAACTTATAACCGAGAAGTTCCCTCCACCTAATATAGTTAGGTATAAGTAGCGGGTGAACCAACCACTAAGATAAAAAAATTCGGTTTTATTAAAAAAACAAAATAATTTATTTTTTTATCGGAATGTATTATTTATCTTTAATAAAGGATTCAATTTCACTTTTAGTTGTATTATTAGGTTCTTTAGCTAGGGCCTTAGTTCTTATTGCATCTTCAGACAACATTTCAATTGGGGGGCATCCAGGTAGATATAAATCGACATCTTGTTTTAAATTGGTACAGCAGCGGCCTACAGCCACTTCAAATCCTTCTTTATCCTTTTCATCTACAGCTGAACCCACATATACCACTAAATCATTATAACGGGAGAATATTTCTTCTAGTTCGCCTTCACTATCTAACCTAGCTAATATACTATAAACTGCACTCATACATCCACTACACGCATTTTCACTATAAATATCCACGTTTTCGTAATCTTTAGCTTCCCCAGGCTCTTTGAAATCTCTATACTCTACTTCACCTACTTCACTAATATTAGAGTCAGCGATTAGGTTCTTACTAACTTTTATTACATCACTACTATTCGGTTCAATTCCCATGTACCTAGATCCTACAATATCAGTTTTAGTGGATCCTGAACCAGCAATCAATAATCCAGAATTAATTGGAGACCCGTTAATTGGTCCTAACCCTTCTTGGCCAATTAAACCATCTATTATAGACAAATCAGAAGAAATTAATTGATTTAAAATAACAATACCTTGAACCAATCCTTTTTTGTGAAATTTCTTTTTTTCTCTTTCACTAATAATTCCTTTCATGTTCTTTAATGAAAGAGTAACCTTTGTAAGAACATGCGTTTTTAGGCTTGGAATATTAATGATATAATCAGATTTTAAAGCGTCCTTTGCAATCTCAATAGAATCAAATCTACATCCCTGATCCAGGACTTCAAGTTGATTTATTTCTTTCTTCACAGAATCTGGTACCTCTTTCTCAACAAAATCACATTCATATAAATCAACAAGTTCTATACCACTTATCTTATCATATCCACTTTGAAGAAAGACCTCTTTCCCAGTGTTACCAATTACAGGGCCCTCAGCTATAAAGGGTGAACCACCCCTATCTTCAATAAAACCAGCAATTGCTCTAACCAATGCAGGATCTGTTATAGCACCAGTTTCATACCCTCCTCCCACACAAATATTGGGCTTTAACATAACCCTATCACTATCACACAAATCTAAAACTACATTAGAACCTCGTTCTAAAGACTCAATAAGTTCATCAACCTGATCTTTAAAAAGTAAAACTCTCTCTTCAAAGCTCATATCAGCTGTATCTTTATTTACTTCTCTAACTGAAACTCTTCCCATTAAACAACACCACAAAAAATTTTTCGATTAAAAAATAATTATACAAGATAAAGAAATTTCCTATCCACCTATCTATATCCAAGAGACCAACAACTTCCCTATCCCAAAAAAGTAATAAAAACCCAAAAACCCCAAGAAATAGAAATCAATTAATTGTTACATTTATTTTTTGGGTTCGTAATTTAGGTGGTTATAGCCCAAGTACATATTTATTACCAAGATTGTGGTTATAACGTCGCCCCTACAACGTGGAAATCACTGATTCGAACCCAATTGGATCCATTTATCAAAAACACATAGTTTCTATGTAAACCTAGAACCTGTTTCTTGTTTCTGGTTTTAGTTAATTTAAGTCACTTATCCTGTCTTTCATGTTTTTTAATCCATCTATCGTTTCTTTTACTTGGTTAATAGGGATTCCAATATACATCTCTTCATCTCCTAAATTATCTGTTGAACGACATCCGAAACAACCTAAACTAAAATTAGCGACTTGTTCCTTAATGGGTTCGATCGTAGCTTCACTACAAGACGCTTGTTCACCTGCAAAACTTGGCATAATCCTATTTGGGCCTTCTTCATGATAAATAAGAGCTTTGCTAATCCACATTCCAGCAACTGGTTTTCCTTTAATTAAAACGACATCAGGTTCTAATGGAGTTTTCTTCAACGGAAAAACCAAAACTCCCTCAATTTTTTTCTCTAACATTGGGATTTCTTTAATTAAATCCTCACCGGATTGTTTGTTTTGTACAAAACCCTGTTTTTCCATAACTTTTCCACTTCTAAATTTATCCGGTAATTCACAGAACCCAAAAGCTGCCTTTGATTTTGTACAAGCAAAATATTCAGAATCAAAGTAAAAAGGAATACCTTTAAAACCTAAGTTAATTGCTTCACAATATCTCAAAGAGGTTTCTAAAGAACTAATTTCTTCAGGGATGTTTTTTTTATTGGAAACTAATTTAATACCAACTGGTGAATTTTCTAACCCCAATATGTTAGAAAAAGTTTTAGACCATTCTTTATATCTTTCTTCTGTTTTTATTGAGGATTCGGTGAATTCAGAGAAATCTTCTTTGTTTTTTAAAAAAATAGCGTCTTGAGGACAAACATCTTTACAGAGACCGCATAAAGTACAATTTTCTGAATCCTTTACACTAGCACTGCTTTTTACTTCAATAACTTGGTTTGGACATATTTCTACGCACTTGCTACAACTTATACATCTTTCGGAGTCAATTTCAATTGACATAAAAACACCCAACAACTTTTTTTATAAATTCTTTAGATTACTTACAAATTATAAATTATTTATTTTATATTTAGTTAAATTTTTTAACGAACATTGATTAACTATTACTGAATCAAAAAACATAGGCATAATTATAAAAACAAGAAAATGAATAAAAAAATCAAAAAAATAATAGAAGATTTTAAAAACAAAAGTAATGTTCTTATAGCTTTTTCAGGTGGATTAGATAGTTCTTTACTTGCATATTTAGCTTATAAGGCTTTAAATGATAAAGCATTAGCCATTACTGTTAAGACAGAATTAATACCAAAAGTAGAGCTCGAAGAATCAAGGCAAGTTGCTAAAGAAATTGGAATAAATCAAGAGATAATAGAAATTGATTTATTAGAAGATGAAAAGATTAAACAAAATAACCAAGACAGATGTTATCATTGTAAGAAAAAATTATTCAAGGAATTAATTGATTTTTCCTCTCAACATGGGTTCGAAGAAGTTATTGAGGGAACAAATAAATCAGAACTGGGGAAAGAACACCGTCCTGGTTATAAAGCAATACAAGAATTGGGTATATGCTCGCCTTTTGTTAAATACGGTGTTTCTCAAAAAGAGGTCCGTGAAGCTGCAAAAAAATTTAACTTATCTATTCATGCGAAACCCTCTATGGCTTGTCTTGCTTCTAGAATCTCCTATAAAGAAGAAATTACAGAACCAAAACTTCAAATGATAGAGGAAGCAGAAAAAATAATTCATGATTTAGGTTTTAAACAAGTTAGAGTTAGAAAACATGGTGATTTAGCTAGGATTGAGGTTTCAGAAGAAAAAAGAGATTTAAATAAATCTAAAATGAATGAAATAACTAATAAATTAAAGAAATTAGGTTTTAATTATGTTACTTTAGATTTAGAAGGATATAGAACTGGTAAAATGGAAGAAGACCAAGATAATAGATAAAAACCTGAAAATAGAAATTCAATCAATAACTTTATTTATGGCTTCATGATCTAAGAAACCTTTAGACAAAGACGATCTCGAGATACAAGAGATATCTAAGGAAACGATGGAAAAAGACACAGGACTTTATGTAGCATATTCAAAATACAAAAAAAATATTGATGGAAGCCAAAAAAGAAGTTAACGTGAAGATATCTTGGCGTTAATACAGTAACGATTCGGAGCAGTAAAAATAAAATAAAAAATTAAATTTTAATTAATGTCAAATATTAGTAAATACTTTTTTAAATTATTGAATAAATTTTTTAGGTTTTATTTTAAATTATTTTGATGTAATTAATTTAATAAAACAATAAAGCGTTTAAAATATTGAATTATGCTTTTTGGAAACTCAAACGATTTAGTTTTTATTTCGAGGATTAAAGAAGAAAATTTTTAAGTATTTAAAAAAATATTGAAATAGTTGAAAGGAGGAAACTCCTAGTAATAAAATCAATTAAAGATATTAAAATAAATAGAAATGAAGAAAAAAAATTTATTAATTTTGTTTTTACTAATTATATTGATTTTATTGGGTTTTTATTACATAAACAATAACACATTTAATTTTTCTTCTAGTTGGGGCAAAAATAGCTTAGAAAAATCTAACACCACATATATAGGCTCTATTTCAGTAAAAGAATCTAGGAAACTGCCTGGTGCAGAAATAAACGTCAACGCTACCAACAGAATAGTAATAAACTCAGTTCCACCATGGGGTGGAAACAGAGGGATGGTTGGTGTAGTAGCTACAACCCCAGGGATAGGTTGGCAAGGAATCTACCTAAACCCAGTAAGCAGAATGAATCACACTGAAATAATAACTTATTTCTGGGAAAACCTGTATCAAAAAATTCCAGAAAAACCACTAGAAGACTCCGTCTTCCAAGCAGGAATAATAGCCAAAGATCGCCTGGAATGGGCAGACGTCCATAACTTGGAGATGACCAAAATCACCAAAATCAAAGAAACCAATCTTAACAAAAAAGGAATAACTCCCAAAAAGATACACGTATTCCAATGTCAATTCGAACTCAGAGGAGTAAAAAAAGAAATGCTAGTATCAATAGGCAAAACACACCACGAAGGCGATATAATAATAGGGGTTACACTAACAAAACCTCTAAACTATTACAACATTACAAGACAGTACGAAGCATTCGTATTCAAACATCCAACCAAAAAACCAATACAATAAAAAAACAACAGAAAATAATAGAAAAATTTCCTAATAAAAGAGGTCAATTAAGTCTCATTTTATTCAACAAAAAATCACTATTATGGAAATAATTTCTTTGGGGTCTAAAAGGCCTCAAAAAATGCTTTAATGATTCAAAAGTTTTAGGTAATTTTAACTCAGATTATGAAGTTAGTTCTTTTAACGGGGGTTGCCGAGCTAGGCCAAAGGCGGGAGACTCAAGATCTCCTCCCGTAGGGGTCCAGGGGTTCGAATCCCCTCCCCCGCATAATGTTAGTTTCTGTAAAGATATAGAAAATTATTGAATAAAATATGTTTTTTAGGGTCTTAAGGACGTAAATTTTTGTATTTTAATATTAAAATCGATTTTTTATATTATCTCAGTAAGATTAGGATGTTGTAATTTAAGGTTGTTGCTATGGTTACCCATATGATGTAGGGAGTTAGTAGATAGGCTGACTTCTTATTTATATCATAAAATAATATTATTGTTATCAATATTGTGATCCACATTAGTATTGCTATTATTAGTGCTAAAAAAATGTTTTTTAGTCCAAAAAACACTGGAGTCCAAGCACCATTTAATGTTAGTTGTATTGAGAAAACAATGATTGCTTTTTTGGATTTCTTAGTTGGCCAAGAATTTTTCCATATTAAATAAACTGAAATACCCATTAAGGCATATAGAATTGTCCAGGTTGGTCCAAAAACCCAATTTGGTGGAGTATACCAGGGTTTTGGTAGATTAGGATACCAAGACTGGAATGATTGTATTGTTAATAGAGACCCTATTATTCCTACCGATTCACAGATTAAGATAGAAATAATTAAGGCTAAATAATTTCTTTTTTTCTTATTATTATGTAATTTTATGTGGTCTATGAACATTTTCTGGGTTATTTCTTTAATTCTTCATTAAATAATTCAGTTGAAAGATATCTTTCACCGGTATCTGGAAGAATGGTTACTACTAAATCATCTTTGTCTTGATTCGCTATTTCTTTTGCTGCTTTGACTGCAGCGCCTGATGAAATTCCTGCCAGGATTCCTTCTTTTTTGGCTAATTTTTTAGTGGTTTTTATTGCTTCTTCACTTTTTACTTTTATTATTTCGTCTATAAGTTCTTTTCGGAGAATTTTTGGGATAAAACCTGCTCCAATTCCCTGTATATTATGTTTTCCTGGTTTTTCTCCTGAAATCACAGCTGAGTTTTCTGGTTCAACGGCTATGGTCTTAAAATCTTCTTTCTCGACTTCTTCTTTCATGAATTCCGATATACCTGTTATTGTTCCTCCTGTTCCTACTCCTGCCACAACTGTGTTTACTTCTCCATCGGTTTGTTCCCATATTTCTTTTCCGGTTGTGATTTTATGTATCCATGGATTGGCTTTGTTTTTGAATTGTTGAGGTATGAATGTGTTTTTTTGTTTTTTTGCTGTTTTTTTGGCTTCTTTCACTGCTCCTTCCATTCCTCTTTGTTTTGAGATAAGTTTAATTTCTGCACCTAATGCCTTTATTATTTTTTTTCTTTCAATACTCATAGATTCTGGCATAATCAATGTTAAGTCATAGTTCTTTGATGCGCAGACACATGCTAAACCGATTCCTGTGTTCCCACTTGTTGGTTCAATTATTTTTGTTTTTTTATCGATTAGGCCATGGTTCTCGGCTTTTTCGATCATGGCTTTTGCAACACGGTCTTTTACTGAAGAAAGTGGATTAAATTGTTCTAATTTTGCTACAAGGTTGGGGGCGAAAGTATTTAATTTAACTAATGGAGTATTTCCTACTAAGTCTGTTACATCGGTAGCTATATTCATAATATAAATTAACAAATGTTAATGATTTAAATTTTTTTGAATAACACTATTCAATTTGTCCACACTTTTTAAGGTAAATATTAAGTAGTCAGCAATTCTTATCCATTCTTGAGGAAAAACACTTTGGAGGGCTAAGGGTTGCGGAAATTATTGTGGATTTCAGTTACATTAGCCATAATAGATGTAGGTGTCCCCTACTTATTCCTAAAAAACTATGGTAGTTTTTTTGGTAGCTTCTTTTTTTGGATAATTCTTACTTTTTTTGTTTTAATTGGAAGTATCTGGCGAGTAAGTCAATGGGGTCGGTAAAGTGAAGCCGATTTATATTTATGGAACAATCCTTATTTGGTCTATTTTTGGTTTTTGGATCTCATTTCTTGCAAAGAAAAAGATGGGTGAAGGAGTTCCAGAGTTCTTTATAGGAGGTAGAAAAATAAGTGGCTTTATATCTGGGATGACTTATACAGCGACTACATACAGTGCCTTCATGATGGTTGGTTTAGTTGGTTTAACCTATGCTTCTGGTGTTGTAGCACTAGGTTTTGAGTTAACTTATCTAATCTTCACTGTTATCTTGCTCCTGGTTTTTGCTCCAAAGTTCTGGGTAGCGGGTCAGAAATATGATTTTGTTACTCCTCCTGATTTGTTAGCCAAGAGATATAATAACGAATACGTTGGTGTTGTTGCTTCTTTACTTGCAATGGTTATGTTAATTCCTTATGCAGCTGTTCAATTAATGGGGGCAGGTTATTTATTTAATGGCTTAAGTGGAGGACAGATCCCTTACATGGTTGGAGTTCTTTTTATGGCTTTATTTAGTGGTGTAAGTGCTTATTGGGCTGGATTTCGTTCAGTTTCATGGACAGATGCTTTTCAAGCAATAACTATGTTTTTAACTTCAATTGTGCTTTTATTTTTTGTTTTCTACAATTTTTTTGGTGGGCCACTAGAATTTTTTTCTACAATTACTCTAAAGAACCCGGAAATGTTGAGGATTAATTGGGGGTTCAAGAAATTCATTGGATTAACACTTCCTTGGGCCTTTTTTGCTATAAGTAATCCCCAGGTTTCACAGAGAATGTTTGTTTCTGAAGATATTACTAGTTTGAAAAGAATGATTGTTTATTTCTCTTTTTTTGGTTTTTTTTATACCATTATTACTGTATTAATTGGTTTTTCTATAAGACACATTGAACCTGGCTTGGACGTTGCCGATCAAGCAATGCCAGTTTTATTAAACCAAGTTCCAAGTATCTTGGGGCTTATCGCATTCGTTGGGATTTTTGCAGCAGCCACCTCAACTCTTGGATCAATTGTTTTAACTCTGAGTTCTTTAGGCACTGAAAACATAGTTAAGCCTTTTAAACCTAATTTATCTGAAAAAAATAGGGTATTAATAGGTAGAATAATTATTTTGGCATTATTGTTTATTTGTGTGTTATTTGCAACTCTCCGATTAGGTCTTATTGCTGTGCTTTCTTCAATGGCTTCAGGTGGATTAATGGTGGCGGTTCCAGCTTTTTTTGGCGTCTTCTTTTGGAGAAAAGGCACAGATCAAGGAGCTATATGGAGCATAGTTATTGCTGGAATTCTTACTGCAGCTCTCTACGTCTCTGGGTGGTATCCTCTAGGTTGGTGGCCACCAGTTTGGGGAATAATTACTTCTACGTTGATATATGTTGTCTTAAGTTTATTTACTGAGAATCCAGAAAACGTAGAAGAATTTCTTTTTTTAGAATTAGAATAAATATTTCCTATAAATTCTTTTCTCTTATATAAAATACAGTTGAAAGCAAAATATTTAGTGAAATTATTTAAATAAGTAGTATTAGGTGAAATTGATTGGATCAATGATTCAAGCTCTATTGTTAACAACTGTAGCTGGTTTATCAACAACCTTAGGAGCTTTGATTTCTTATCTAATTAAGAAACCTAAATTAGAGTATTTGTCGATTTTAACGGGGTTTGCTGCTGGTGTAATGATTTATGTTTCTTTTGTAGAATTACTTGGTAACTCAATCATTGAAATTGGTTTTTTTAGATCAAATGCCTCTTTTTTTATTGGAATAGTTTTCATTTATTTAATTGATAAAATTATTCCCCATTTCCACATGGATACTGAACCAGATTCATTTCATGAAGAGAAAATAGAGAAGGACTTAACAGAAGCAGGGGTTTTAGTAGCTATTGGTATCGCTTTGCATAATTTTCCAGAAGGAATGGCTGTTTTTTTAGTTTCGTTAGATTCGATTTCACTTGGCTTACCAATTGCCTTAGCCATAGCTATTCACAACATACCGGAAGGAATTGCTGTATCATCACCTATTTTTTATGCAACAGGGAGTAGGAAAAAAGCTTTCCTTTATTCTTTTCTTTCAGGAGTTACTGAACCTATTGGAGCTCTTGTTGGATTGATTTTTCTCTTTCCTTTCCTTAATACAACAATAATTAACTTAACCCTTTCTTTCGTAGCTGGAATAATGATTTTTATTAGTTTTGATGAATTATTACCAGTTTCGAGAAAATATGGAGATGAACATCTTCCAACAATTGGTTTATTCCTCGGGATGTTTATTATGATGTTGAGTCTAAGTGTTTTATGATTTACTTTAATATTTTTTTGGTTAAATCAATAACGTAGATGAAAAGTTTTTCGTTAAGAAAAAAGATATTAGTTATTGATTCATTACTTATAAAACTAAATAATCTTATATTTTATTTAGTAAGGAAGGGATTTGATGTCAATTATAGAAATAAATGAGTTATCTAAGTTTTATGGTGATATTAAAGGAATTGATGACTTAAGTATTTCTATTAATGAGGGAGAAATTTTTGGGTTTTTAGGGCCAAATGGAGCGGGTAAAACAACTACCATTAGAACGATTTTAGGTTTCTTGAATCCTTCTAAAGGAAATGTAAAATTATTTGGAAAGGATATAAGAAATAAAAAGAATTCCTTGGAGATAAAGAAAAGAATTGGTTTTTTACCTGGTGAATATAGTTTCTATGAAAATGTCACTGGTAGAGAAATGTTGGATTTTTTTGAGGATCTTAAAGGTGGTGAAGAGAGGCAAAGGTTGATTGATTTGTTTTCACCTCCTCTTGATGAAAAAATCAAGGAATATTCTCATGGAAATAAACAAAAACTTGGATTAATTCAAGCTTTTATGCATAATCCTGATTTAGTTATCTTAGATGAACCAACACAGGGCCTTGATCCTTTAATGCAGAAAAAATTTAATGATTTAATTATTGAGAAAAACAAAAAGGATAATTTAACTGTTTTCTTTTCTTCTCATATCTTATCAGAAGTCAGAAAAGTCTGTGATAGGGTTGGGTTAATCAAAAATGGTGAGTTAGTTTCTTTAGAGCAAATAGATGATTTAATCAAAAAAAGTGGCAAGATAGTTGAAGCTGATTTAGGAGGGGAGTTAGATGAAGAAGATTTTAATTCAAAGAATTTTGAGTTGTTGAGTAAGAATCCTTTTAAATTAGTTGTTACAGGTGATTTAGATGAATTAATTGATATTTTATGTAATTACAGAATCAATGATTTAATTATTCGTGAATCTCAGCTTGAGGATATTTTTATGCATTTCTATGAGGGATAAAATATGTTTGAAATAACTATTTTTGATTCAAAAAAGGGATTTAAGGGCAAAATTGGTTTATCAATTTCTTTATCCGCTTTAGTTTTTTTAATCGTTAGTATTTTTCCTTCTTTAAGTCAAAGTGGATTTAATTTAGGGGAATACATTGAAAATCTTCCTCCAGCGTTTGCTAAAGCTTTTGGTGCTACACTTGCTGATTATAACACAATTGAAGGTTTTTTGGGAATTGAATTCTATAGTTTTTTTTGGGTCGTTGTTTTAGGTGGTTATTTTGCATACAAAGGAGGGGGGTTGGTTTCTGGTGAAATTGAAAACAAGAGAATTGATTTAATATTAGCTACTCCGATTAAACGAACTAAGTTTCTTATCGAAAAATTATTGGGTTTTATTCCTGATATGTTTTTAATTAATCTCTTTGTTGTTTCCTCTGTTCTAGGTTCTACTTATTTAATAAACGAATCAATTAATTTATTTAATTTAACCAAAATTCATTTATTGTCTTTTCCTTTTTGGTTTGCTTGCGGTTCTATTGGTGTTTTAATCTCAGTTTTAATTAATGAAGAAAAGAGATCACAGTTATATGCAGCAGGAATTATTTTTGGGACTTATTTGGTAGAAACTGTTACTTTGGACACAGATTTTGAGTTCTTAGCAAATTTTAGTTTCACACATTACTATAAACCTGTTTCAGTACTGAATGGTGGAAAAATAAATATAAATAATTTATTGATTATGGTAATCGCTACAATTTCTATTGTATTGTTATCTCTATATCTTTTTAATATAAAGGATATTAGAACTTAGAGACAATAAAAAAGAGATAGTTTTTTTATGTAATCAACAAATAATTGGTTAAAAATGGATTATGTCAAAGAAGTTAAAAGATTAATTTCTGAGGAAACTAAAAAAGAGTTCAATAAAAGGGTTGAAGAACAGGCGAGGAATCTAAGTAATTGGTTAAAAGATAACAAATTCAGCAATAAAGATTTCAGTGTTGGATTAGAGCTTGAAGCATATGTTGTTGATAATAAAAAATACATAAATAAACTCCCCACTGAAATCTTTCAGAAATCTGTTTTCGAGCCTGAATTAGGTAAACAAAACCTTGAAATAAATACTTTTCCACATGGATTTAATAACAAAGGTGTTGAAGACCAAAAAAATGATTTACTAGAAAAAGCTAACAAAACTAGTAATTTATTAAATAAACATGGTCTTAACTACGTATTAGATTCCTTATCAACTAATTATGAGGACCCAATAAAGTTTTTTTCAGATGTTGTCAAGAAAAAGGATGTTGTTTTTGCAAAAAACATGACAAAAGCTCCTAGGTACTATGCACTTGATAATGCATCAATTAAAAAACAAAATGGATCCATTAATTTCTCTGTTCCAGGCGTTGATTTAGATTTTCCTTCTATCTTATTTGAATCATTAGCAACTTCTATGCAAGTTCATCTACAAGTTCCTCAGACCAATAAATTCTTTAATTACTATAATACAGCTATAAGAACTATGCCACCCATATTAGCTCTATCAACTAATTCACCTTTTCTACCACCAAGTTTCTACAAAAATGGATTACCAAATAAAATCTACCATGAAAACAGAATCCCTATTTTTGAACAATGTGTTAATCCATCAGATGACTTAGAAAACAAAAAAGTGAGGGTTCCAGCAGATATAAATAGTTTCATTGATTTAACATCTGCGATTGCTAAAGACGAACCCTTTACTGCTTGTTTAAGAGAATGGAGAGATACAAGTGATGATGAAGTTCATGAAGGTTATTGGGAATGGAATTATAAATTAAGAGAATATTGGAGATGGCTTAGACCAGTTATAGGTGGTGAATCTGTTAAAAATTGCTGTTCTAAGAATTCTTTAAGAGTAGAGTATAGACCACTACCTACTCAACCCAGTGTATATGAAATAGTTTCACTCCAATTATTAACAGCTGGATTGATTCATGGTCTCGTAAAAGAAAACCATCCTTTACTCGAATTAAGTTGGAAACAATCAAAAAAGGATTTTTATGGAGTTATGCGTAATGGAATAGATGCAGACCTACATTGGATAACGAAAAAAGGAGATAAAACCACAAAAAAAGAAAAAATCTATAAAGAAGTATTTTACTTTGCTAAAAATGGTTTAAGGTCTATAGGATTGAATAATAAAAAAATAAAAAAATATCTCCACCCTATAGAGCAACGGTATAGCAAAAATATGACTCCTAGTAAATGGAAAATAAATAGAGTAAAAGAAAAGATACAAAAAGGAAAAAACTATAAAAATGCTTTAATTGAAGTAAACAAGGAATATCAAGAACTAAGCAATAAAAACAAATTATTCATTGATTGGCTATAGATTTTTTCAGATAAAAAAACTTAAACCCCTAAATCTTTTTTCGTGAAGACGTAACTGGATATTAAAAGCGGTAAAATAGTTAATACTAATGATAAAACAATTATTGTATAAATTAAGGACTCAATAGTTGGATCAATTGAATTTGCACCTGTAGCGAAAAGTGCTGCTTCTCCATCTGTTAAGTAACCAATTACTTTATTGATATGGTGTGAGAGAGATAATTCTTCTAATACATTCTTCAAATCAGTTGGGAGATAAGTAATTAAATAATCTAAGGTCATCCAAGTTATTAGAAATATCAGAGATATTAGGTTTGTATATGTTACGTTCTTTGTTAACGAACTTATTAAAGTAGTTATATTGGTATAAATTACTGCGTAGATTAAAGCAGCTAAAATATAAGCCAATAAAATCGATGTTTCAACTAATCCTATCCCAATAATAAATACTGAAGCAGCCATAAGAACTGTTGAAATAAATAGAAGCGGTAAATAAGTCACTAAAAAAGCAAAATATTTTGCAAACACAATTTTGTATCTTTTAATTGGTTTTGAAACCAATAAAGGCATTATTCCTCTGTTTCTTTCACCTGCAATAAAATTACTTGCATTTAAAATAGCTACTAAAGCAATTGATAATAAAGACAGGTCTAAATGAGTCATTAATGCAACATTAGGACTTAATTCACTTATTGGATTAGGTAAAAAACTGGTTAGGTTCTTAATTATTGATGGATCGTTCTCCATTTGATAAGAGAACCAAATACTTAGAATTAAGGGCAAATAAATCAGTAACAAATAAACCAAGTACTTCTTTGAGAAAACAGTGTCTTTTATTTCTCTCTTAAATATTTTCCAAGACATCTTTATGCCTCAATTGTTTTTCTATAATACTTATTTAAGTCATTTACTTGGTGAGCTTCTTTTTTATCAATTATCGCTCCATTCCTTATAACAGCATACCTATCAGCAACCTTGTTTAATTCCTCAAGAATATGAGTTGAAATTACTATTGTCTTGTCTTCGTCTTTGAAGTCATTTATTAAGTCTAAGACTTCTTTTCTAGAAACAGGATCAAGATCTGAGGTTGGTTCGTCCAATAAAATTATTTCTGGGTCATTCATAAAGGCTTGAGCTATTCCTAATTTCTGTTTCATTCCTTTAGAGTATTTCTTTATTTTTATATCGCCCCAATCACTTAAACCAACTCTTTCAAGCCACTCATAGGCTTTTTTAGAGGCATTGTATTTGTTTTGGCCTGAAAGCTGACTCATGTATTTAAGGAATCTATGACCAGTCATCTCTTCATAAAAACCCAAATCCTCTGGTAAATAACCTATTTTTTCCTTAACATCCACAGATTTCTTTATTTCTTCATTAAGTATCCTTACATTTCCCTCATATTGTTTTATTGAGCCAGCTAAGATATTCACTAAAGTAGTTTTTCCTGCACCATTTGGTCCAATTAATCCTAAAACACCTTTCTTTACGTCTAAATTCACATTCTTTAATGCTATGATTTTTCCATAAAATTTATTTAGATTCTTGATTTCTATAGGTTCTTCAGTAACTATCTCTTTTTCTTGTTTCTTCTGCATACTTGCCCATATTGATAATAAACTTGGTAAAATAAAAACTCCACCGATAAATGAATAAACTATCGTAATCGCCGTAATAATTCCAAATTGCTTAATTGGTGGTAAAATAGCTAAAGTGAGGACCCCAAAACCGCCTATCGTTGTTAAAGCGCTTCCAAGTAACGCTCCACCAGTTCCTGTTATTGTTTTATTTAAAGCCTGGGACAATGTTTTTTCTCTTTCAACAAACTCATGTTTAAATCTCTCACTTATATGAATACTATAATCTATCCCCAAACCAATTGTGAGGTTAGTGATCGCTGCCGTCATCACATTAAAGGAGATATCAAGCGCATACATTGTCCCAACTATCCAAAAAACAATGAAAAGAACAGGTAACAAAGTAAAGAACCCTAAAGTCGCACTATCTTCTGTTATCTTAAATGCAACTGTTATGAAAACAAAAACAGCTATTAAAGCTATAGCTAAACTCTTTACAACAGTATTAAAGATATTGTTTTCTATAACATCAAAAACAACTGGGTTCCCAGTAGCAGTTACTTCTATTCCTTCTCTTTCTATCTTATCTGCTACATCACCAATTTCTTCTGAAATCTCAGAGTATTCAGCGGTTCCTTTAATTGAAATCATGATCCTAGTCGCTTTATATCCATCATCTGTTCTATGAACAATTCTTTTAGTTTCTTCGGGATTAATTTTAAATAACAACGAAATTATTTCCGTGATGTTTTGGTCAGGAACCTGGTCATCATCTGTATCTGATTTCGAGTATGTTTTATTAAAAGAAGAATTAAGTTCTGCTGCATCTTCCATCAAATAAAGTAAATCATCTATTCTCGGACGATCCGATAACTTAACTACAATATCTTTTTGTTTTAATAAATTATGAGCGTCTTCAAGAGCATTTAATGTTTCTTCTGAATCAATATCCCCTTTAATCAATATCTGTGCTTCTTGATCTTCTCTAGGAAAATTTTTGTTTAAAAAATCAAGATTTTGTTTAACGGTGTAATCCCCTGGCCTAATTTGTTCCGGCAAAGAATCCATCCAGTTTGGTGGTTGTTCAGCCAAGAAATCCTCTTGTTGAAAAGATGTATTTACTTTTAGTGCTCCATACCCACTGGCAACTGTTATCAAAACAACAATAACTACTACGATATAGGGTTTTTTTTCTGCTAAAAAGGTACCAGTCGATAAAAATTTCTTGGTCAAACCCGTTGTTCCAAAAGCAGTTTTTTTCCTATTAAAACCAAGTTTCTCGAAAAAAGCATCGATTTCAATTTTTAAAGAAGGAATAAAAGCTCCTAATAAAAGTAATGCTGAAAATATCCCAAATGAACTAACAATACCAAAATCTCTTATTGGTGGAACTGGACTCGTAAGATTTGATAAGAAACCAATCATTGTGGTTGCTGTTACCCAAACTAATGCTAGTCCAACGCTAGCTAATGCTATTTTCATTGATTCCTTTAGATCCTCATCTGGATGTGTTTCTCTTTCTTCTCTGTGCCTCATAAATACATGAATAGCGTAGTCAACAGATAAACCTGTTAATAACGCCGGAATAGCAACAAACATCTGATTAAAATCAAAATCCAATAACCCCATGAAACCAAATGTCCACACTAATACCAATGAAACACCAAATAACCCTAAAACAATATCTAATAAATCTCTGTATGCAATTATTAACACTAACACAACAAATATCACTGCAATCGGTAATACAATATTCAAAGAATCACTCATCGATCGATCTATTTCATCAGTAATTATTCCCTGACCTAAGACCATTGTCTTGCCATTTATCTCTTCTTCACCGATTTCTTTCATCTTTTTCTGAGAATCAGCGATTTGTTCTGAAGTTGAGAACTCGGTTTCATCTAAATCAGTTGAGATTAATGCAACCAGGTTTTTATATTT
>CAYPLQ010000011.1:0-8563 GCA_964411605.1 uncultured archaeon
TAAGCTTTTTTTTGAATAAAAACATTTTTACTTTGTTTCAAATATTCAACTATAAAAATAATCACACTAAAGAAAATATAAAACAAAATTAAATAATTTTCTATTATCTCTTTGTTAAAACATAAATTATAGAAATAAAGCCAAAAAAATTTAAGTTTTATTTTACAGCTATATTTAATCGTGATAGCTATAAAAAGTGAATTCAAAGAAAAAAATTATTAAAAGCCTCGCAAAAAAGATAAAAAGCTTTTAAACCGATAGATTCTACAATTTTAAAACATAAACTGTTATAATATACTTGACTAAAAAATATTTGAAATTTAGGTGATTCAAAGATTTTTTATTGATTTTAGAAGAAATTAAATTATATGAAAAAGAAATTTATCTTATATTCCCTCGTTAGTGGTTTTATTTGAACATTAATAACTGGGATTCTCCGGAATTCACCTAAATTCGGGATACTCGAGTATAGTTATTGGGGGTAGCCTCTACCATGGTGACTGAAAATTTTATTAGGTCCACATGAATTCTTAATAATTAATTTCATAATCGATTTTATATTTTGGTTATCTGCTTCATCAATTATTTTTTTATTACTCAAAAAAGACCTTTTTTGAGTTTTAGTTTATTTTTTAGTCAATTTATATCTCCTAAATGAATCTTAGTGTAGAAAAAGTTAGATGTAGAGCTACAGAAACCAGAAGTAGGTACCAAAGATAACAATGTTTTGAGTAAAATTTCTTGAATAATTCGTATTTGGAGAGTTTTCTGTAAACAAATTTTCCTGCAACACATCTACAAGAAAAGAAAAGCAATATCACCAAAAATAGGTTTAAGTAACCGAAAAAAGTTGTTAAATCAATCAATAAAGTTAGAGGAATATTAACCATAGCATTTTATTTATATAAAATAGGGAAACATATATTTTATTAATTAATTTCCTAAAAAAGAATTAAAGGATCTCTTAACTTTTTTTTATTTAAAAGATTTATGAAAATAGGAAGATTTAAGAAATAAATTAAAAATCTATTTTAAGGATTATTAAATTAATTATTCTGCTCGATAAGGACATTCCGATCTTTTGCATCCTTTGCAGGAGAAAATATTTTCAATGTTCTCTATATTTTCTCCAAGACCAATTACAAAGGACAAAGTTTTTTGTGGCTGAATAGCGTTGCTCTCTTTTAGCTGAACCCCTATTTTTTGTGCGTTCACTAAGTCAAAAATAAAGCTTTGGTTTTCAATACCCCAATCTACTCTTCCACTTCCAGGTGATACCACTCTTGTTGTATTCAGAGACTGTTCAGTGGCTATTGATTTTATTTTTAAGGCAACTTCTCTAAAAGCTTTATCTAATGCTATGTTTTCGAGGGCATCAATAACTAGCATCTTAAGATTCATTCTTTCTTGACCTGACTCAATTTTTTTTCTTAAAGGATTATTGTAGACTTTGTCTCCAATAGTCAAAACACCTACAGCTAAGAATTCAGAATCTAATAAAGCTCTAGGAGGAGAGTATTTTTTAATATTTGTTTCACTTGTGGGTTTAACAGTTTGGGTGGATCTCGGTTCTGTATAAGACAATACTTTTTCTTTGCTCTCTGATATTATTTCTCTGACTCTTTTTTTTGCTTCTGTGTTTTGTGTCCACTTAGTAAATGGAGGATTATTGATGATTTTTTCAGTATCTAATTCTACAGGTATTTTGTTGTATACTTCTTCTATTTCTTCACCTAATTCCATTTTTTTCCTCATACGAAAATTTTCCCAAATTAATAAATATTTCATCCTATTTGGTACCTAAAAATTTATTTTTATTTATCACGATAAAAGAAAGAAATACTAACTCATTTTGAAGTATTTAAATTAATGAATTTTAATTTCTTTGAGTAAAAGTAGAAAAAATAAATAATGTTTTTGTCAATTAAGAAACTACTTATGGATAAGAAATGAAAAACAACTCTAGACGACTTAAGGTATCTATAGTGCTTGGAGCTTTTTTAGGAATAATCTGTATTATAGGTGTAGGTCTACGAATTGGTTTCTTGGGGAATGAATGGTATCTATTTGGGATGTGGTACAATAGATTACTTATGGGTGTTTTAATTGGATTTACAGGGAATTGGAGATTAATTTCTGGTGAAGAAAATAAATATAAAAATGCAGCACTCCGTGGTTTTATATTAGGTACGTTTGTGACTTCAGCAATACTTTTTTCAACTAATTTTAGGGATTTACCAAGTTGGGGTGCTGGAGTAATTTATGGCGTAATAATTGACTTAGTTTCAACATATCTGAGTCAATGAAAAATTAAAGGGACTTTTTAAAAAAATAAAAATGGTTTTAGGGATTTTTTTCTTCTTTGATATCTATTTCAAAGGAATTTTTTTTAATTACTTTGTTTAAATCCATTACTTCTTCGTATATTTCTATTAAACTAATTAAGATTCCTAAAAAAGTTATTAAAATCCCTAATATATTTTTTATGTCATTTATGGTTTTTTTAATTTCTTTTGATTTCATTTTCTCACCTCAGGTAGGCTCTTTATAAATCTTTGATGAGGTTGATTTATTTGACTCTATCCCACAAAGCTAGGTCTTTTGCTCAGTTCCTTAGGTAAAGGTAGTTCTCTATATGGCATATTTTTTACTTTTTTCTTTATTGTTTTAACTAATTCATCAATTTTCATTTCCGTTTCTTCATCTTTTCTACGTTTCCTAACGTTTATTGTTTTGTTTTCTTCTTCACGATCACCAACAACAATTATATAAGGAATCCATTCCTTTTCGGCTGACCTAATCTTTTTTCCTAAACTCTCATCACGGTCATCTAAGTCTACTCTAATGTCTTTTGCATCTATTTTTTCTATTACTTCTTCAGCATATTCTTCATTTTCTTCAGATACGGGTAACACTCTTACTTGTGTCGGGCTTAACCAAACAGGTAGAGTAGGTTTTTTCATTTTATGAGCATTTTCTATTATCTCATAGATCCATCTTTCAATAGAACCAATTGATGAATGACAAATTATGCATCCATTTTTTTCTCCATCCTCATCGGTATAAGTAATTCCATATCTTTCAGCATCTTCGATATCTAATTGCACAGTTGAAAGTTGTGCATTACTATCTGTGGAATCAATTCCCTGGAATTCATGTTTAACTACCCAATAATGTTTTCTTTCCGATAAAACCTCTATAAACCCTGGTTTATTAGAATAACTAAGCATTTCCTTTATTTTATCTTTATTTTCTTCATAAAATTCATCTAATACCCTAAAAACAACTGCATAATCTATCTCAGTTTCTTTTGCTAAATCATCATATTCCTTAAATAATTCCTGGTATTCATCCCAGCCACTCTCGAGATCTTTTGTAAAAGAATGAACATCGGGCATAGTAAAGGCTCTAGTTCTTTTTAAACCCGTTAATTCACCCCTATTTTCGTATCTATAACTCTTTGATAATTCATATATCCTCAAGGGAAGATTTTTGTAGCTGATGATAGAATTCTTTAGCATCTTAAATAAACCAAAATCTCCTGCAAACCTTAGAACTAATTTTTTGTCTTTATTCGGTGGAAAAACTCTATAATGTCTTTCATGAAAACTTTTACCTTGTTCCCTGATATCAGGTTGGGACCAATCATAAAGCAACGGTGTCTCTATCTCCATTGCTCCAAATCGATTGACAGCTACTTCGTGAGACCAATCCTCTAATAAATTTACAATTAAATTGCCTTTTGGATAGAATCTAAAATTACCGGGATCGCTAGCTTCTTCATAATCAGCTAATTCTAGTTCCTTCATAGAATTAATTGAAGGAGGTTCTTCGCTTGGTTGTTCACTTATCTCTTCAGATAAAATATATTTTTGAAGAACCTCATCATTTATATTTTCCTTAACCCAATTTTTATTTAATTTAATTTCTTTCTCTTCCCCACTAGGAGATAAATAGTAAAAATCACTCTCAACCACTCTTTTCTCTTCTCCCTCCTCTGTTTTTTCACTAACATCTACTTCCCTAGATAACTCAGATAAAGGATGTCCCTTGGTCTTAATCTCAAATTCCTTATACCAACCAAAGGGAGATCTTTTAACTAAAAAATCTTCTTTCAATAATTCTTCCTCAATACCTTCTAAAACATCTAAAGCCCCCTCTTTAGAGCCTAAATCAGAACTTAAGTGAGCATAGGGATAAATCATAACTTCATTTGCATTAACTTTTTCACAAACTTCTTTTATGTTTTTAAATCCCTCCTCAATAACATAATCTAAATCTTCTTCATCTCTGGATTCAACGGTAATAAAACAAACTAAGCAATCTTCCATCTCTTTTTTCTTCATGTCATCATCTATTTCCTCAGCAACTGCAGTGCTCTCGGTTACTTCATAATTAAAAAAATCTGAGTGAATCAATAACAACTTCATTTTATCATCCAACAAACAATATCAAATTACATTTCTTTTATTTTAACTTATCCTATGGGGTAAAGAAAATATATCCTAAAAGAACTTAAAAAATGGTTAGAACCTAGAGATTAAGATATCCTTCAAAAAAAACAACTTAATCAAAAAAATTTGAGGCCCATATAGATGTATGCAATAATTGCACATGGTGGTGCAGGAAAACACCCAGAAAAAGAAAAAGCCAAAAAAGGAATGAAAAAAGCAATAAAAAGAGGAGAAAAATACCTTAAAAACAAAAAAAATATACTAAAATCTGTTGAAGAAACAGTTAAAGTGCTTGAAGACTTACCAACATTTAATTCAGGAAAAGGAAGTGTTTTAACAAGAGATGGAGAAATTAAAATGGATGCATGTATCGCAGATTCTAAACCAAAAATAGGTGCAGTTGCAAACATAGAGGATATCAGACACCCTATTAGTTTAGCACACGACGTATTAGAGAAAACCAATCACGTCTTTATAGGAGGAAAAGAAGCTACCAATTGGGCAAGGAAACTAGGTTACCAAGAATTCAATCCATTCACAAAAAGAAGAATAAAAGAAAGGAAAAAGAAATTAGAAAAAAATAAATTAAATAAAAACAAATCTAGTGAATTAAAGGACACTGTAGGAGCAGTTGCAATAAATAAGGAAGGAAAACTCGCAGCTGCTACCTCAACTGGAGGTAAGTCGTTAAAAAAGAATGGTAGGATAGGGGATTCACCCTTATTTGGTGCAGGAACATATGTCGATAAAAATGTTGCTTCTTCGGCTACAGGAGACGGAGAATCTATAATAAAAACTCTTTTAACTAAAAAAATAGCGTATTTAAGAAAAAATAATTATTTGAAGGAATCACTGAAACAAGCGCTAGAAGAATTCAAAAATGAAGCCCCAAAAAATGCTTCCTGCGGAATAATTTCAGTTGATAAGGATTACAATATTTCATATACTAAAAATACAAGAGATATGCCAGTGGCATATACAAAAAAGAATTCAAAAATAAAAGTATCTATATAACTTCTCCAATTAGATAAGCAAAAGAAAAATCCATTATTTCAACGTCCACAAATTCTCCAATCTCAACATCATCCTCAATAACAACAGTGTTGTAATCCATATCTTTACCTATCATCGTATCTTTTTTCCCATCTTTAGTTACTAAAACATTTTTTATAGAACCAACTTCTTTTTCTTTCTGATCTCTAGCAATAACTTTTTTTAATTCAGTTAATCTCTTAGACCTCTCTTTTTTTATCTTTGATTTAACCTCATCAAAATCATCTGCTTTTGTCCCAGGTCTTGGAGAAAATCTTGTTATGTTTAAAACATCAGGTTCTATGTCTTTTATCAATGACACAGTTTTTTCAAAATCTTTTCTGGTTTCACCAGGAAAACCTACGATTATATCAGTCGATAAAACTCCTCCAATTTCTTCTTTAAATTTCCTAACAATTTCTTTAAACTCCGAAACGTCATAGTTTCTATTCATTTTATCTAGAACAGAATTAGATCCAGATTGAACAGGAAGATGAAGAAAATTATAGACTTTTTCAAGTTTATAGACATTAATTATCTCAGAAACTCTATTTATTACGTTTTGAGGATTCATCATACCAATTCTGACTCTAAAATCTCCTTCAATCTCATTGATATCTTTTAATAAATCATATAAATTGTTTTTAGTTCTTAATCCATATGTTGCTGTGTCTTGAGCTGTTAATTGTAACTCCTTTACACCATCATTAATTAATGATTCGGCTTTTTCAACTAAATTATTAAGAGGAAATGTCTTTAGGTTTCCGCGAGCAAATTTTGTTATACAATAAGAACAATTTCCAACACATCCTTCTGATATCTGTAATTGTCCCAAGACACCATCTTTATTTACGGGAATCTCCCATTTAGGTAGTTTTTTTTCTTTATTACCAATTACTTCCAAAAAACTACTTAATTCATTTGGTGGAACAACATCTATGTCTTTATTTATTTCTTTAATTTCGTTTTCTTTGATTTCAGCTAAACAACCAGCAACTACAAGGCTATTATCGTTAAGCTCCTTTATTCTTTTTATCATCCGGTTTTCAGTTTTTTTAATCACTATACATGTATTTAAAACTACTAAATCAGCTTTATCTAAGTTATCAGTTATTTTATGTCCTTCATTTTCAGCTAATGCTTCAAGAGCTCTAGTATCAGCTTTATTGGAAGTGCATCCATATGTTTCAAAGTAGATTTTCATTTTAGGGTACTATACTTTATTTTTTCAAAAAAATAAATTTTATAAAATACATAAGAGAATTAAAAAACTAATTAATTTGAGGCTATCGATGAGATGACTGAATTTGAAAGGAACTTAGTTAATAACCTAAATAGGTACTTCAAAAAAAACAACATAGACGCAATAGCATACAGAAGAAAACAACATAGGTTTAGCAGCCAATTCATTGATGTTTTAGTAGATTCACTTAACCCAGATTACTATTTAGCGATAGAAAACAAGTCTATTTCAACTTCAAAAGGAACTACGAAACTTTATTTTAGTCAACATTTTTCAAGTAACCAAATAAATAAAATAAATAATTTTTTAGAAAAAAGTGGTAGAAAAGGTTATTTAGCAATTGAATTGAAAAGAGGAAAAGGAAAAAACAGAAAGGCTTTTATAGTTCCGTGGGAGGAAGTTAGAAATAAGATAAAGAAAGATGAAGTTGGATTTAAGTTAGAAGAAATAAAAGAACACCATGAATTAAAAAGAGATGGAAAAGAATATGAAGTAACTTCTTTTTTTAAAAAATAATTATTTATCCAGCAATTATGTCTTTTCCTTTATCAATGTTCTTTATTATTTTATTTGCGACTTGAGCTCCTTTTTTAATTTTAATTAAACCGTCTTTTCCAACTGTAGCAGTGAATAAATAATCTTCACCTGCAAATAAATCAATAGTTTCTCCAGACATCTTTTCATTAATATCTAAAACAACTTCATTGTCTTCAACAGACACATCTACTTTTTTGCCTTTAGTTAGGTTTTTTCGTTGCTTCTTTACAGCGGTATTTTTTCTTTCACTATGAGGTTGGACATCAATCCTCATTCCTAAATCATCCTCAATAGCAGCTATGTTTTCTCCGCCTTTTCCAACTAAATGACCTATTTCGTTTTCAGGTACATAAACCGTAGCTGATTCCTCAGAAGAGACCTCAGCCTTGACCCTACCTCTAACATATTTATTAATCTCTCTTTCAATCTCCTTCGAAGCTCAATTCCAAATTGGCTTATATTTTTCTTCTTCAACCGGCATAACGACAATTTGTTCACCATAAGTATAGGCCTCGTATTCAGTTTCCCCTGACTCAAAATCCTTTACTTCAATAACAGGTCTTGCCAAATCTTCCTCAACCATGCCTGTTGGTACCTTTACAGTAAATGAGATATCATAAACTTTCTTTATCTTTGCTTCCTCAAGAAAAACTATAGTATCCACAACTTGAGGAATCATACCTAGCTCCACCCTTCCAATTAATCTCTGCAACGCATCAATACCTCTGTTTGCATGGGTAACACCGATCATTCCAACTCCAGCTAACCTCATATCAGCAAAAACTTGGAAATGAGATGTTTTCCTTACCTCATCATAAATTGTGTAATCTGGACGAACTAAAAGCAATAGGTCCGCGGTATCTTCTATTTTCTTATCTAATGAAGTATATTGAGTTATTTCATCACTAACCTGTAGATCCCGAGGTTCTTCCATAGTTTTAACAACAAATCCCTTATTAAGTAAATATTCAGCAATAGCTTGTGCTAAAGTACTTTTCCCAGCCCCCGGTGCTCCTGCCAAAAGAACACCTCTTTGCTTCTCGGATAACCTTTCCTTTAACTCACCTGATAACCTATAGTCATCTAAACCAACTTTAGCAACAGGTCTAACAGCAGTAATCTCATATCCATCAGAAAAAGGTGGTCTAGCTATAGCAATTCTAAGATCCCTTAATTGAACTACAGTTGCTCCACCCTTATCTAATTCTACAAAACCATCTGATATTCTTTTGGCTTTCTCAATTATCTCTTGAGTAAGTTTCCTTAGTTGACCAGCAGAACTTTTCTCATCACCGAC
>CAYPLQ010000011.1:8618-14082 GCA_964411605.1 uncultured archaeon
TCTAAGATGCACTGACATAACATTTTCTTTAAAGAAATCCTCTATCTGTATTTTCGACTCTATCTCTTTTTTTTCTGGCTCTAAATATTCTACACTAATACCTTTCGCTTTCGCTACTTCACTTTGAACAACATCACTGGTTAATAATAAAGCATTTTCATCTAAAGCTAATTCCCTAATTATTGAATCAATTTCTCCAGTTTCAGCCAATTTAATTTCATCAAGACTAGGCCTCTCTCCATAGAACTTTATTTCCAATTTATCTTCTTCTTCTAAATCAATTAAATTCTGGATTTCCGCTAAACCATTTAATCCTGTTTCTTGTCCTTTATTAGCTTGTGCTTCTAATTCACCGACAACAGCTTCGTGAATAATTACTGTTGGCTCTTCTAATTCACCTGACTTAAGTTTCTCTGTAATTCTACCATCAATTAAAACACTAGTATCTGGAACTAATTTCATTTCTAATCACCATAAACTTCTTTAGGACTAAAAACCTTCTTATCAACAATCTTTAACTCCCCATCCTCATATTTTCTAAAAAAACAACTACGATAACCTTTATGACATGCACCGGTTTCCTGATCAACTAATAGTAAAATAGAATCACCATCACAGTCAACTCTCAATTCTTTTAGTTCTTGAGAATGCCCTGAGGTTTCACCTTTTTTCCATAAACATTCTCTGCTTCTAGACCAAAAATAAGTTTCTTTTTCATTAATAGTTTTCATCAACGCCTCTTTATTCATATGACCAACCATTAAAACCTCTTTCGTTTCAAATTCTTAAATCACAGCTGTAACCAATCCATCATTAAATTCTAATTCACTAAACAAGTTATCCATTTCTTTATCAAGCATCTTAATAATTAAAAATAATTTTCCTACAATATCTTTTTAATTGACTTATTTAATTAAATTTATTAAAACACATCCACAAAGATACAAGATCTCGTTACAATTTTTGATTTGATATACTTGTTTCTGAAATTAATTTAAAATAAATAATTTATTTAGATAATACAATGATAGTTTAAAGTGATGGCTCAAAAAAACACTGATAGGGATATGGAAACAGAACAAAATGAAAAACAAAAATTAATTGAAACAGGAATCAGTGGTCTCGATTTACAATTAAATGGAGGAATTCCACAGGGTTCAACTATTCTGTTACTTGGTAAACCAGGATCTGGAACCGAAATATTTGGTCAACAATTTATTTCATCTGGATTAAGAAACCAAGAAAAAGCTTGGTACTTTGTTACGAGAGATCCACCTTCACAGATTCAAAAGGAAATGAAGAATTTCGGGTGGGAAACAAAAGAATACATCAAAAAAGGAGATTTCGAAATAGTTGATGGATATGTAGGCAGGTTCATTGGAGCACTACCCCCTGAAAAACTCAAATCTTTGGCGAAAAAAAAGGATTTGAGACATGGAACTGATGTTTCAAGTAAATTACAAGACTATATTACTAACATAAGATCTGATACACAAGTAAGAGGTATTATAGATTCTATTTCTGATTTTATAAGCCAATATGGTATCGAAAAAGTTTCAAATCTAATTAAATTACTTTCCAGTGTTAATAGAGCATTAAATGCGATAACATTAGTTTTAATGACTAAAGGAATGCATCAAAAAAAGATAGAAAATGAAATGAAACACAATTCTGATATCGTAATAGAACTAAGTTCATCAAAAAGAGGAAATGAAATCGAAAGGGAACTCTTGATAGAAAAAGTCAAAGGAAGAGTTTATCCATCAAAAATTATTCCATACTCTATTACAGAAAAGGGAATTGAGGTCCAAACGACTGAAAGAGTTGCCTAATCAAATATTGTAGACATCAGGATAAGGATAAACCTCTATACCTCCTTCTGAGATCTCAAAAGGAAATCTTCTTTTATCATGATTACCTCCTCTGATCTTCTTAACTAATACTGTCCTCCTCAGCTCATTTCCAACCATGTTTAGTTCTAACAAAATAACTCCTCTTGCAGCATATTGTTCAACATCATATCTGCTTAACTTAGAAGACCCCTCTTCTCTTTCCGTGATAACAAAAGCAGTTGAATCAAGTTCATTAAGTAAAGACATTAACCTATAAATTGCTGTTCTAACATCATCTTCAGTTCTAAAACCAATCATTGGTAATGAATCAATAACAATTCTATCAATGTTTTTTTCATCTTGAATCCTAGAAATATCATTTAATAAAGAATCCACTTCAAGTCCAAATCTCGCAACATAATCCTCATCACTAACCAATCCAACTTTAGGACTCGCCGCATCTAATAAAATTAAGTTATCTTTTTTTTCTAAAGAACCTATTTCAAATCCTAAGTCCTTAAAATCCTCTCTTAAGTCATCAGGTCTTTCATCTAATGTAACAAATAAACCATTTTCATCAAATTTCTTTGAACCATTTACCAGGAACTGTGTAGCCATTATTGTTTTTCCTGTTCCTGAACTACCACTTATTAAGATAACACTGCCCTGAGGTATACCTCCATAAAGAACACTATCAAATCCCTTTATCCCTGTAGGAGTTCTATCCATATGGAAAAAATATGTAAGATATTATTTTAAATTATTTGGTTACTAAAAATTAATTATTTGACACTTATGAAGAAATTTGAATTCTATAAAATTAAGGACCCCTCAAAAAGAAAGATAAAAAAAATAGCGAAATCTGGTAAGAAACAAGATTATGATGGCCTCGTCTTATTATCTCCATCAAATAAATTTAAAGAACTTAAAGACATTTTAACCTATAATAATTTTAGTATAGAATTAATAGCGGGAATTGAAATCTATGAAAAAAATTTAAGTAATTTAAAAAACCTTATATCGAAGTTTAGGTCTCGAACTAATTTTTTATGTATAAAAGGAAGTAGTGAAGAAATAAATAAAGCTTCTTTAGAAGATAAAAGAGTGGATTTATTGTATAATCAAGTTACACCAAAAAAAAGAGGAATAAATCATGTTTTTGCAAAAGAAGCAAAAAAAAATTCTGTTGCATTAGGCATCAATTTAAGCCAAATTTTAGAAAAAAAAGGGTATTTGAGAACAAAGTTGTTTAGAAATTTAATCAAAAATAAGGAAATAATAAAAAAATATGGAACTCCTTGTGTTTTAAGCACATTCAGTGAAAACAAATATCAATTAAAAAAAGAACGAGAATTAAAGAACCTAGCAAAGATCATTGAATTTAATGAGAGTGACATAGAGAGATCCTTTAAATTCATTAACAAAACTATTGAGTTTAATAAGAAATTTAAAAAAGAAAAATTTATTCAGCCAGGAGTTGAGGTAGTTGAAGATTCTTCCTCCGACGATGAGGAATAAAAAAAGATACTTAGCGATAAAAGTAGAATCTGAAGAAGAAATAAAGAGAGGAGAATTAATTAAATCAATATGGAACGAAGCCATTGCTCTTTATGGAGATTATGGTACAGCAAAAATTGGTTTGTGGATTCATGATTACGACGGAAAATATGGAATAATAGAATGTGACAATAACTCAACAGATAAAATTGAAAAAATAATGTCTCAGGTATATTTTGTCAATAATAAAAAAACTAGAATACATGTTCTTGGTTATTCTGGAACAATTAATAAGGTCAAGAAAAAGTTTATACAAAGAAAGAATGAATAAATTACAGAAATAATCTTTTACAGATAATTTAAAATAAATCAATTTTGAATATTTAGGTGAAATTATGCAACAAAGTCCAAAAATGGGATATGACAGGGCTATTACAGTTTTCAGCCCAGATGGAAGACTTTTCCAGGTTGAGTATGCAAGAGAAGCAGTGAAACGTGGAACAACAGCAATGGGTATAAAAGGAGAAGATAACGTTGTTTTAATGGTTGATAAAAGAATTTCAACTGATTTATTAGAACCTAGATCAATAGAAAAGATATTTCATTTAGATAATCACATAGGAGCAGCTACATCTGGTTTAGTTGCTGATGCACGACAGTTAATTGACAAAGCAAGGTTAGAAGGACAGGTAAATCAAATGTCCTATGGAGAAAAAATTGACGTCAGGACGTTAACGAGGAATATATGTGATCATTTACAACAATATACTCAATATGGTGGAGTAAGACCATTTGGAACTGCTTTATTAATCGCCGGAGTCTACAACGATAAACCGAAGTTATTCGAAACAGATCCAAGTGGAGCAATGATGGAATATAAAGCAACTAGTATAGGAGAGAACAGATCTGAAATAATGGAGTTTTTTGAAGAAAACTATGAAAAAGGCTTAGATGTCTCTGGTGCTATCGAATTAGGGTTTGAAGCCTTAGAAGAGCACCAAGAAAAGGAATTGAATGCTGAGTCTCTAGAACTGGGAGTAGCTAAAACAAAGACAAATGAATTTGAAAAAATAGAAGAAGAAAAAGTTGAATCCTATTTAGAAGAATATTGGGAATAAAGATAGGTCAATACCATGGTTTCGTTAGACGATGCAGTAGTAGCAAGGTATGAAAGCCATGGAACAAGGTTTGAAGTATTAGTTGACCCTGACTTAGCATTAGACCTAAAAAATGGAGAAGAAGTTGATTTCGATAACTTATTAGCTATAGACAAGGTCTTTAAGGATGCATCTCGAGGAGATGAAGCCTCCAATGAAATGCTAGAAAAGGTTTTTGGAACAAAAGATGTAGAAGAGATATCACAAGAAATTATTTCAGATGGAGAAATCCAGTTAACTAGTGATCAAAGGAAAAGGATAAGGGAACAAAAGAAAAACCAAGTTATAAACACAATAGCAAGGAACGCCATTAATCCACAACAAAATGATGCACCTCATCCGCCTAAAAGAATAGAAAAAGCAATAAATGAAGCTGGAGTCAATTTTGATCCATTTGAAAGTGTTAGTGATCAAATTGAAAGAGCTCTTGATGCAATAAGGCCTTTGATTCCTATAAGATTTGAAGAAAAAAAATTTGCTGTTAGATTGCCCAGCGAATACGCGGGATCGGGTTATGGAAAAGTACGTGAATTTGGGGATGTTGTGAAAGAAGAATGGCAAGATGATGGTTCTTGGATAGGGATAATAAAAAGTCCTGGTGGGATGAGAACAGAGCTGGAAAAATTAGTTGCTGAAGTAACTGAAGGAAATGGAGAGGTTAGGTTATATAAATAATTTTTAGGTTTATAAGTCTCTATATTAATCTATATTAATGTTTATAAAATGGTGATTAGATGACTGAAAGAGAAACTGTTATTCCAGGAGAATTAATTGAAAAAAATAAAAAACTGGGAAGAAAACTTTATTTAACTGGAAAAGGAAAATGTAATTTTACCAATAACAAAGATATTGAATTTTTCATAAAAAATATACCTACTAATAGTGATTTTTTATATAGTGTTTTATATAGTTTTGATAATAACCAATTAATTAATTTTTTTGAGAAAAAATTTTTGGAGAACAAAAAACTTGAGAAAG
>CAYPLQ010000011.1:14092-18356 GCA_964411605.1 uncultured archaeon
GAGAAAATAAAAAAGCTGGAAAAAATACTTATGAAGAAGATAATTCAATTTTTTCATCTATTTATGGATTTAAGGAAGAAAAAAGTGATTTTGTTGAAGTATTACCTATAAAAACAAAGTATATGCCAGAAGAAAAGGACAAAGTCATTGGAATAGTAAAAGAATTGAGTTTCAAGAACTGGTACTTAGATATAAATTGTCCATACGATGCTAGTCTCCCTATTTCACAGCACCCAGAGTATGTTGAAACAGGGGAATTAGAAACCCATCTAGAGATAGGGGATGCTGTTATTGTTGAAGTCACTGAAGTAGATAAAGAAATGAATGTTGCGGTAAAAATGGATGAAGAGGGATTAAAGAAACTAAAAAATGGTAGGCTAATAGAAATAACTCCCTCCAAAGTTCCAAGAGTTATAGGTAAAAATGCCTCAATGATTTCGATGTTGAAAAGAGAAAGTAATTGCAATATCTATGTAGGACAAAATGGAAAGATATGGGTAAATGGACGAAAAAAAGATATGAAAAAGGTCATAAAAGCTATAGAAATTATTGAAAAAAAAGCTCATACTTCAGGATTAACAGATAAAATAAAAAATTTTATGCAAGATTAAGGTGAAAAAATGGCTAAAAAAGAAAAACCAGATCAATTTATCGATGAAAATGGAAAAAGAATAGATGGTAGAGATTTAGATGAATTAAGAGATGTTAAAATAGAAGCTGGTGTTTTAGAAAGAGCAGATGGTTCTTGTTATATAGAACTTGGTGACAACAAAATAATGGCAGCGGTGTACGGTCCAAGAGAACTGCATCCTAGGCACTTACAGGAACCTGACAGAGCTGTAGTTAGATACAAATACAGTATGGCAGCTTTTTCAGTTGATGATAGAAAAAGACCTGGGCCTGGAAGAAGATCAAAAGAGATCTCAAAAGTCAGTAAAGAAGCTCTTGAATCATCTATCTTTTTGGAAAATTATCCACAAGCTGTTATAGATATTTTTGTAGAGATAATAGAATCAGCCGCAGGAACAAGGACAACAAGCTTGACAGCTGCTTCAGTAGCTTGTGCTGATGCAGGAATTCCTATGAAAGATTTAGTTGCTTCATGCGCAGCAGGAAAAGTAGATGATGAAATTGTTTTAGATCTAAATGAATTAGAAGATAATTTTGGTGAAGCTGATGTCCCAATAGCAATGAAATCAAATTCAGAGGATATTACATTACTACAGATGGATGGAGATTTAACAAAAGATGAATTAGGTCAATGCGTAGATTTGGCAAAAGAAGGATGTAAATTACTTTATGAAGAACAAAAGAAGGCATTAAAAGAAAAATACGGAGGCGAATAAGATGGATGAAGTGTTAGCCGAAATTGAAAGAAATCATTTCCTAGAAACTATTCAAGAAGGAGAAAGAGTTGATGGAAGAGAATTCAATGAATTTAGAGACTTAGATATTCAAGTTAATTATGTAGGTAAAGCTGAAGGAAGTGCTAGAGTACAATTAGGGAAATCAGATGTCGTGGTAGGAGTAAAATTTGAAACAGGAGAACCCTTTGATGATACTCCAGAAAAAGGTGTTTTGATAACAAATGCTGAATTAAATGCTATGGCTTCACCCGAATTTGAACCCGGTCCACCTGGAGAAGAAGCAACAGAAGTTTCAAGAGTAGTTGATAGAGGAATAAGAGAAGCTGAAGCAATTGATTTTGAAAAACTCTGCATTGAAAAGGGAGAAGAAGTCTGGATGGCTTTTGTAGATATACATGTTCTTGATCAAGGAGGAAACTTAATAGATGTTTCAGCGATAGGAGCAATAGCAGCTTTAATGACGGCTGAACTCCCATATGAGAGATATGATGTTGACCCAGAAACCACTTCCTTAGATGTAAAAACAATTCCTGTGAGTGTAACAGCACAAAAAATTGGTGGCGAAATAGTTTATGATCCAACTTATTTAGAAGAAGAGATAGGTTCAACTAGATTGACTTCAATTATAAATAGTGAAGGAAATGTCGTAGGTATGCAAAAAGGAGTTAGTGGTGACTGGAAGAAAGAAGAAATAATGGAAGTAATAGAGCATAGTATAGAAAAAGGAGAACAAATAAGAGAAGAAATAAAAAATACTATTGAAGGTGAACAATAATGCCTGAAGAAAGTAGTTCAGACTCCACAAAAAGATTTGGTGCAAGATACGGAAGAAAAATTAGGAAAAAAGTTTCAGAGATAGAAAAAAAACAAAAAAAGACCTATGAATGCCCAAAATGTAAAAGCGAAGGATTGAAAAGAGATGGCACAGGTATCTGGAAATGTAATAGATGTGGAAACAAAGTAGCTGGAGGCGCATATCAACCAGAAACCTCTACAGGAGAAGCAGTAAAAAGAGCAATTAAAGAGGAGGAAGAATAATGGGATACCGATGCGCAAGATGTAAAGAAGACGTGGAAATAGATGAAGAATCTTCTAGGGTTCGATGCCCATATTGTGGTTTCAGAGTTTTACTGAAAAAAAGAGGAGAGCAACCTAAAGAAGTTAAAGCAAGATAAATGCATACCCTTAATATTAATGTACCAACAAAAAAACCAGAAATAATCTATTATGCCCTAAAACCAGAATTAAAATCTTCTCCAACTAAAAAATCAGAGATTAAACTAAAAAAACACAAAGATTCAATAGAATTATTTATTAAATCAAAAGAAATTTCATCGTTTCGCGCAGCAATGAATTCATGGCTTAGATGGATCCAAGTAGCTAAAAAATCAACGCAGATTAAAAAGAAAATTTGATAAGTAAAGACTCAAATATTTATTTTCAATAAAATGAGTAAAAGAAAAGCCATAAAATTAACGAATTTCACAATAGCGATTTTGTTAGTAATAGCAGGAATCGCCTTTTCAATAACATCTAACCAAATAATGCCGTTTTCAATTGGTTTCACAGGAGCTGCTATATTATTAGCAATTTATAGAAACCAAACATGGGATTTTAGAGAAAGAAAATCTTTTTATGAAAATTCACTAGCAGAAATCAAAAAACAGATTTGCTACAACTGTGGTGCTCTAGTTCCTTGGTGGAGCGAATACTGTGTAGAATGTGGGGAAACCCTCCCAACTGAAGACATAGAATGCCAAGAATGCCATAACCTAAATCCACCAAAATCAAATTATTGTGGGATCTGTGGTAACGAACTCAGAATAAATCAATCTAAAAATAGAACAAAAGAAGAAAAAACTGAAGAAAAACCAGAGATCAAAGAAGAAGAAACTAAAGCCACTAAACCAAATCAATGCCCAGAATGCGGATACGAAATTTCTTTAGATATAAACAAATGCCCATGGTGTGGTCATGTTCTAAATGAATAAAAAATTTGAATTCATAGAACATACAGCAGATTCTAAATTTAAGGCACACGGTAAAACAATTACAGAAGCATTTGAAAACGCAGCATTAGCTTTATTTGAAACAATGACTGATACTTCACAAATAGATCTCAAAACCACTGAATTCATTAACTTAGAAACAAATAACTTAGAAGAACTATTATATAACTGGCTTAGCGAATTAGTTTACTTATTCAGCGCTAAAAACATCGTTTTTTCAGATTTTAAAGTTAAAATAAACAAAAATAAAAAATACAGATTAAAAGGGAAAGTGAAAGGCGAGAAAATTGATTTATCGAAACACAAATTTAATACTGAAGTAAAAGCCGTTACCTATCATGACTTAGATATTAAAAAAAATGACGAATACATTGCACAGGTCTTATTAGATACTTAAATCTCTTTTATTTAGAATCTTTTTCTAAGAGAAACTTTTTAGGAACAAAAATAATTGAGGTAAAAAACAAAAAAATAGTTGATAATATGAAAAAGAAAAAACTCAAAAAAATCTCAGATTATATATGGGAAATACCAAAATCATACAAAAACTGTATGAATGTACCTGGAAGAATATACTTATCTGAAGAGTTAGTTGATATAGTTGAAGAAGACACATATGAACAATTAGCTAATATAGCTTGCCTGCCAGGTATTCAAAAATATTCATTAGCAATGCCAGAAGCTCATTTAGGCTACGGCTTTCCAATCGGAGGAGTTGCTGGAATAGACTTAGAAGATGGAGTAATAAGTCCTGGTGGAGTTGGATTTGATATCAATTGTGGAGTTAGGATACTTAAAACGAACTTAGGAGTTGAAGAAGTAAGAAAAGACTCCAAAAAACTAATAAATAGGTTATTTGATAAAATCCCCTCAGGAGTAGGTTCTGAA
>CAYPLQ010000012.1:0-5509 GCA_964411605.1 uncultured archaeon
TAACAACTCTATTTCCCATCTCTTTAAGGTTTTTCCAAGGAATTTCCATTGCTTTAGCCGTCATTCCATCTCGTGATTCAACAGCTCTTATCGCTATTATCCATCCATGGACTCTCTGATCTCCTTTCACTCCTGTGCCTTTTCCTAAAAGAGCTCCAAAGCCCTGCCAGGGTTCTTTTCCCAGTTCTTCTTCAATAATTGCATTAGCCTCACGTAATACATCGAGTTTTTCTTCTGTTACTTCTCCAAGGATTCTTACAGCTAAACCGGGGCCTGGGAAAGGCATTCTCTCACTTATTTGCTTAGGTAATCCAAGTTCTCTGGCAATTTCTCTTACCTCATCTTTATATAAATCCTTAACTGGCTCAATTATTCCTTTGAAGTCAATTATTTCGGGTAATCCACCAACGTTATGATGGCTCTTAATACCTCCCTCACTCTCTATTCTGTCAGGATAAATTGTGCCTTGAATTAAGTAATCTATATCAAGTTCTTCCGCTACTTCTTCAAATATTCGAATAAATAATTTCCCTACAACATTTCTTTTTTCTTCAGGATCAGTTATTCCTTTTAATTTATCTAAAAACCTACTTTTAGCTTTAATAACTTCTAAATTCATGTGGGAAAAAGTTTCCTTAATCTGTTCTACTTCTCCCTTCCTCATTAGACCAGTATCAACAAATACAGGATGTAGATTTTCTCCAATAGCTTTATATGAAAGTTCAGCGCAAACTGAACTATCTACTCCTCCTGACAAAGCAATCATAGCATCTCCATCAATTTTTTCTTCTATCTCTGGTACTTTTTCTTCTATAAATTCATTTGCTTTAACCATTTCTATACCTCAGTTTGTTTTTTTCTAACATCGCCTCAACAAAGCCAAGAAAGGGCGGAGATGGAGATTCGAGTCTTGATTTAAATTCAGGATGAAATTGGGTTCCTAAAAAATAATCATGTGTAGGTAACTCAAGTATCTCCATTCTTTTACCCTCTTCGTCCTCTCCACTAAATCTTATTCCATTTTTCTCTAATTTATCGATATAATTGGGATTAACTTCATATCTATGACGATGTCTTTCAATTACCTTTTCTTTTTGATATAAATTCTTAGCTAATGAATCATCTTCAATAACAGTGATTTGGTTACCCAATCTCATTGTACCTCCTAACTCATCTACTTCTTTTTGTTCAGGAAGTAAATCTATAACTGGATGAGGTGTCTCATCACTTATTTCACTACTACTCGCTTTTTCTAAGCCCAAAACATTTCTAGCATATTCTATAACAGCTAATTGGAAACCAAAACATAATCCCAAAAATGGTTTGTTATTTTCTCTTGAATACTTTATAGCACTTATTTTTCCTTCAGCGCCTCTACTACCAAATCCACCTGGTACTAAGACGCCATCAGCTTTTTTAAGTTTCTCTAAATTCTTTCCTTTCTCTAAGCCTTCTGCGTCAGTCCAAATTATTTCATACCCCGTGTTTTTTTCTGCAGCAGAATGTTTTATTGCCTCAATGACACTCATATAAGAATCCTCTAAATCAGTGTATTTCCCAACTAAGGCAATTTTTATTTCTTTTTCTGGATTTAAGATGTTATCAACATGATTTCTCCATTCATTTAAATCATTTTCCGTTTTTTCCAGATTAAATTGTGATAAAATGGTTTCCGTAATATTTTCTTTTTCTAAAAATAAAGGAACCTGATAAATATCCTCTGCATCATGTGCTGAGATAACAGCTTCTTTTTTTACATCACAGAACAAAGCTATTTTTGATTTGGTCTTATCCTTCAACGGTTCTTCACATCTTCCAACAACCATATCCGGATCAAGTCCTAAGCCTCGTAATTCTTTTACACTATGCTGAGTTGGCTTTGTTTTTTGTTCACCCACCACCTCTAATATTGGAACCAACGTAACATGTATCAACATAGAATTTATTTGTCCTTCTTCATTTCTTAATTGTCTAACAGCTTCTAAAAAAGGCATTCCCTCAATATCTCCAACAGTCCCACCTATCTCTATTATACAAATATCTGAATCATTATTTTCTGGTACTTCTCTAATTTTTTCCTTTATTTCATCTGTTATATGAGGAATTATTTGAACTGTTTTACCTAAATATTCTCCATTTCTTTCCTTTTCAATAACCGACCTATAAACTTTTCCAGTTGTTATATTATGGTTACTAGTTAACTGTGTATTTAAAAATCTTTCATAATTACCTAAATCTAAATCAACTTCGCCTCCATCTTTTAAAACAAAAACCTCTCCATGTTGGAAAGGATTCATGGTTCCGGCATCAACATTCAAATAGGGATCAATTTTTATTGCAGTCACTTCATAGCCCCTAGCTTTCAATAACCTACCGATAGAAGCAGCTGTGATGCCCTTTCCCAAACCACTCATAACTCCTCCTGTAACAAACAAGTACTTCATTGTCTCTAATCCCCTCAAAATAATTTATAGGACTTATTTATTCCTCAAAACCAGGCGGTAATAGATTAGGTATTCCATCTTCTATAGGGTATTTCTCTTCACATTCATTACAGACTAATCTTCCGTTAATAATTTCTTCATCTTCTAATTCTTCATCAATTAACTCTAAATTCCCCTTACATTCTGGACATGCCAACTTATCCAATAAATCTTTTTTCATAATTTTTCACCTCTTAAATCAATAGTTTCATCGTTTCCAGGGCCTGTTGAAATAATTGTAACTGGAACACCTAGTTCTTCTTCTTTTTCCTCTATAAACTCCTGTGCTTTATTTGTTAACTCATTATAGTTCGTCACCCCTCGACATCTTTGATCTAATTTATCAATACAAGTAATTGCTACTTGTGTCGCCCCATTAACTTCTACTGCATATTTAGCCCAATCACTCATCCATTCTCCAACTCTTCTAGATCTTCCAGTGACAGTGCCATATTCCTCTATACCCTTGCTTTTAGCTTCTTCTTCACTCATCTCGGTAGGGAAAGGACCGGCTCCTACCCTAGTTGGGTAAGCTTTAAACACCACTAAAACTTCATCTACATCTGTTGGTCCTAAACCTACATCAGCAGCTACTTGAGATGCTCCAGTGTCTTTAGAAGTAACATATGGATATGTTCCATAAAACAAAGAAAGCCCAAAGCCCTGAGCACCCTCAACTATTACTTCTTCATTTTTGCTCAATGCTTCATTTATTTCAGCGGGAACATCAGTTAGATATTCTTGTAATTGAGGAATGTCTTTAGCTTGGTCAATGCTTCTCATTGCTCTTTCTGCGTTTGCAGGACCGCATCCCGTTCCTGTTGTTTCGATATCTTCTGACAACCTATCTGTCTTATTATCTTTTTCTATGTGTTTTTCTTCAATAATTGCACATCTTTTATCTATTTTTAATCTTTTTTCTATATTTAATTCATTTATTTCATTTAATACCACTTCAGGATCTACTAAGGTCCCTGCCCCAATCAATAAATCACAATCTTCATCAAAAAAACCAGAAGGAGTCATTCTCGTTCCAAATTCTTCATCATCAACTTTTACAGTGTGGCCCGCATTAGGTCCAACTCCTCCTCTAGCAACAATAGCTGGATTATCTTCTCTAACTAAATGTGATACAATTTTCCCTTTCCCCTCATCACCAAAAAAACCGCCTACTACAATGATTGAAGACATATTAACGCAAACATTATTTACTTCAAATAATTTATCTTTTTCGAATCTAAATCAATTTTGATTCGCTTCCTCAACTAATCCCTCTAAAACACGTTTTCCATCCTCACTTCCCAAGACTTCTTCACTCGCTCTCTCAGGATGGGGCATCATTCCCATAACATTTTTTTCTTCATTTAATACAGCTGCAATATTTCTTTTCGAACCATTAGGATTAGTTTCATCTGAAACAACCCCATCTTTATCACAATACTCTAGACATATCCTATTTTCTTGTTGTAATTTATTTAACTCGTTATCTTCCACAAAGAAATTCCCCTCTTTATGGGCTATCGGTAATTTAATAACTTCATTTTCTTTGAATTTCCTTGTAAAAAAAGAATCTGTGTCTTTTACCTTTAAATATATGTGTTTACACAAAAACTTAGGTTCCCTATTCGTCATTAATGCTCCAGGCAACATCCCGGATTCCGTCAAAATTTGGAAGCCATTACATATTCCTAATACAGGTTTTCCTTTCGATGCATTTTTTTTAATTTCATTGGTTATAGGAGTATGTGCTGCAATCGCTCCTGCTCTTAAATAATCTCCATAAGAAAAACCTCCGGGTAAAATTATTCCATCAACTTCATCAACTTCTTCTATGTCTTTATACCAAATTAAGTTAGTTTTAACACCTATTACTTCTTCTAGAACTCTTTTAGTGTCGTAATCGCAGTTAGAGCTCGGGTATTGAATAACTCCTATTTTAGTCACTTTTATCTCCTATGATTTCATAATCGTATTCGTGGATAACGGGGTTAGCTAATAATCTTTCACACATCTCTTCTGTTTTCTCCTTTACCTTTTTTTCAGAAGATGCTTCTATCTCTAAACTTATTTCTTTACCCACTCGGACCTTGGTTACTTCATCAAAACCTAAAAGATTCAAAGACCTCTTAATTGTCTTTCCTTCGGGATCGAGCACTCCTCTTTTTAACTTAACCTCTACTTTGACTCTGTACTTAATTTTTTAAACCTCCCTATATAATGTGGTTCTTTGCTGTGGAATCTTTCCAGCTTTTTTTATCATTTCTTCCATTTCTTTTTCAGTTAAAGAATTTTTGATATCACGATTAGTTATATTTTCTTCAATTAGAGTTCCTCCCAAATCATTTGCACCAAAATAAAGTGCTTCAATAGCTTTTGTTTGACCTAATTTGACCCATGAGCTCTGGATGTTTTTTAGTGATTCACCTAAAATTAACCTAGCCAAAGCAATTACTTCAAAATCCTCTAATAAACTTGTTTTTTTATTTCCCTTATTATCTATATAAGGGAGAGGTATAAATTCAGTAAACCCATTTGTTTGGTCCTGAATTTCTTTTATATCAAACATATGGTTAATTCTATCTCTCCAAGTCTCAACATGGCCGTACATCATTGTAGAAGTTGTTTTTATACCACAATTATGTGCCTTCTTTATTATTTTCTTCCAGATATCTGCTGATATCTTGTTTGGACAAATTTGTTTTCTAACTTTATCCGATAATATCTCTGCAGCGGTTCCCGGCATTGAGTCAAGTCCATTTCTTTTTAATTCTAACAATGTTTTTTCAATTGAATTATCAGAAATATGGTAAATTTCTTGTGGAGAAAAAGCATGAATATGGATATCAAAATTATTTTTTATTGATCTAAGTAATTCAAGATAATACTTTTTATCTAAGTCAGGGTTTATACCTCCCTGTAGACAGACTTCGCTTAGATTCTCTGATTGATGAATTTTATCTAAAACTTCTTCAATAGAAAGAGTTTTGCCGTTTTTTTTATGAAAAGAACAAAATTTACAATTTATT
>CAYPLQ010000012.1:5560-13318 GCA_964411605.1 uncultured archaeon
ATGTTTCTATTTTTAACATAGCTTACAAAATCACCTACTTGTTTATCTCTTAATTCATCAGCTTTAATGAATAAAGAAGTTAGATTATTAGGTTCTAAGTAATTAATGGCTTCTTTTTTTGTAATCATCCATAAATTCCTCACTAATTACTTCTTCTAATATACACTGAAGATTATCTGGTATCCATTTTTCTTCCACATATTCCGGATATATTGGTAATCTCTTTTTTAAACTAAAAGGTGTTTTTTGATTTATCTCTTTCTTTAATTTATTTAAATCTGGCCAATCATGATTAGGGTTAATGTAATCTGGAGTTATATCAGAAATACCTCCTAAATCATTTATACCGGATTTAATTAATTTAATTGGATTATTAACGAGGTTTGGAGGAGATTGAATGTTTTTTTCTGGGAAGATTTTTCGGGCTATCGAAATTGTTTCATAAAGTTCATTTTTTTCTAATTTGTTTTCTAAGTTGCTTTTCTCATTTGGTTGATAAGCTTGAATAATTATTTCTTGAATATGATTGTATTTCGAATCAATTTCCTTAATCTTATATAATGACCTTATCCTACTTTCTTTTGTTTCCCCTATACCTATCAACAACCCAGTGGTGGTTGGTATTTTTTTCCTCCCTAACATCTCCAAAAAACCTATTCTTTTACTAGGTTTTTTTCCTGGAGAATCAATATGAACTGATAAGTTTGTTATATTTTCCAGCATTAAACCCATACTAGCATTATATGGCTGAATACTTGATATAAGGGATTCATCTACAACACCAGGGTTTGTGTGAGGAATTATTCCTTCTTTAACTGAAAAAGCTTGAATATCCTTTAGATATTCACTGAAATCCTTATAACCCAATTTTTTTATTTTTTCAATAAATTCATCCGAATAATGGGGCTTTTCTCCAAATGTAAATAATGCTTCAGAACAACTAGATGATTTAGCTTTTTTTAATAAAGATTTCGCTTCTGCAGGAGTCATAACTCTTTTTGGTTTTTTTGAAAACCCACAGTATTTACAATTATTTCTACAAAAATTCGTGAGTGGAATAAAAACATTTTTAGAATACGTTATGTAATCAAAATTATCTTTAAGTAATTTATATGATGATTTTTTTTTATTTAATTTCTTCAATAGAAACCACGTCCTTTAAAAAACAAATAAAATTATTTTATTTAAATTAATATATTCCTCCAAGTTCCTTTTTTTTATAGATAAATCGTAGATATGTTTCCTTTTTTTCCTCATTTTTGAAGGTAAAGGAAATTATTTAGTAATGCATATGCAAATATTTGTTTAGTTTTCTAAGCTACTACAAATTATGTGTTATATTTGGATACATCCGATAAATGAGTGATACTAATGGATTTTGGGGCCGAATTATTACCTGACAATGAGATGAATAAATTATTGAATTTTGGAAAATTAGTTGAGAAAAATGAATTTGATCAAATCTGGGTAGCTGATCACTTCAATAACAGAAATATTTTTTGTGTTTTATCTAACTTAGCTATAGAAACAAATGAGATAAATTTAGGGCCTGGTGTTACAAATCCATATGTTATTCATCCTGCTGAGTCGGCTTCTGCTATCCAAACGATTAATGAAATATCAAATGGAAGGGCAGTATTTGGTATTGGAGCAGGTGATGAATTAACTTTGGAAAAAATTGGTTTGAGTTGGGATAAACCTTTATCTAGAGTTAAAGAAGCGATTAAAATCATTAAAAAACTAAATTATGGAGAAAAAGTTGATTTTGAGGGAGAATTTTTTACAATTCGAAATGCAGAACTTAATTTTGGAAGTAATCTTCCCAAAATACCTATTTATCTTGGTGCACAAGGACCTAAGATGTTGAAATTAGCAGGTAAAGTTGCTGATGGTGCTTTAATAAATGCTTCAAATCCTAAAGACATTGAATTTGGTGTGAAGCAAATTGAAAAAAGCGAAGAAACAAATGATGCTGAAACAAAAAAATACGCCCACACCCTTTTTTCAATTGGAACAGAAAGAAGGGAGGCTCGAAAGATGGCAAAAAAAATCATACCTTATGTAATTTCTTCAGTTTCAAACGAGGTTTTAAATAGACATAATATTTCTACTAAGAGAACTAAAAAAATTAAAAATTATATTCGTCAAGGAAAGAAAAAAGAAGCTATTGAACTTATTAACGAAAAAATGATTGATGCTTTCTCTGTTGCAGGTAATGTTGACGATTGTATTAAAAGAATCAATGAATTAAAAGAAGCTGGTGCGGACGGTGTAGTCCTAGGATCTCCTATTGGAAAAAACAAAAATAACTGCATTAAATTAGTAGGAAAAGAAATTATTTCTTGTTTTAATTAATATGAAGATTTTAATTCCTTATAGAGAAGAAAAAACTAAATCTTCGTTATCAAATATCTTTAGTTATAAAGAAAGGAAAAAATTATCTGAATTAATGATAAAACAAATAATTAATTCAATAAAAGAATATCAAAATAAAACAAGGATTTATATTGTTTCACCTGACTTTAATGGTAATATTAAGGATGTAAAAATATATAATAGTCTTAAAGGATTGAATGAAGCTCTAGAAGAAGCTATTAGTAATTTAAAAATTCCTCTTTTGATATTACCTTCTGATATTCCTTTAATCCGTTCCCAAGATATTTATTATTTTTTAGATTCCAATGAAGACGTCGTAATTTCTCCAGGCGAAAGAGGGGGGACTAATGCTTTATTGCTAAGGAAAAAAATCCCATTAAAATTTCAAGGTAAGAGCTTTTTTAAACACTTAGATTATCTTATAGAAGAAAAAATTAGTCATCAAGTATATAGTAATTACCGAATCTATAAAGATCTGGATGAAAAAAAGGATTTATCAGTGATTTATAACGAATTACCCAAAAAAAATGAACTAAAAAAATGGCTATCAAAAAAAAAATGGAAATAAATTATGAATATTTTATTGTTACATCCTCCTGCAGAAGAAGATTTACTATTCAAAAAAATAATTGGTTTAACTCCTCAACCTATTGGTTTAGGATACATAGCAGCTGCAACAGAAAAAAATGGCCACAAAGTAGATATTTTGGATATTCCAGCTGAGGATATATCCAAAAGACAATATATCCTAAAATTAAAAGAATTTAAACCTGATGTTGTTGGAATTTATTTAGCAACTTATCGTCATAAGAAAGGAAAAGAATATCTTCAATTAACCAAGAAATTTTCAGAAGATATTTTTACTGTATGTGGTGGTCCACATTCCTCAGTTACCGCCGAAGATCTTGCTGAAGAAGAATTTATAGATTTTGTTGTTTCTGGTGAAGGAGAAAAAATTTTCCCAGAGTTATTAAGTAGTTTAGATAATGAGAAATCAATTTTTGATGTGAAAGGAATTGTCTTTAAAGAGGATAATGAAATTATTTCTACGGAACCACCTGAAAAAATAAGGAATCTAGATCAATTGCCTAAACCAGCTAGACATCTCTTTGATATGGAAAAATATACGTTAATGAATACTTTAAATATAGCTAGTATTGTTTCAAGTAGAGGATGTCCCTCCGATTGTAATTATTGCACAGTTCCTGCTGTTTTTGGAACAGAATGTAGATTGAGAACAGCCAAGAATATTGTTGATGAAATAGAAGATGTAAACGAAAGATATGGTCCTGATTTTTTTATGTTTATGGACGATAACTTCGATTATGATATAGATAGATTATGGAGGATTTGTGAATTAATAGAGGAAAGAAATCTAGATATAAATTGGGGTTGTTGTAGTGGAGGAATTAATAGTGACAAACCTGATTTACTGAAAGAAATGCGTGAAAGTGGTTGTAAAGTTTTAAGCTACAACCTAGAAAGTGGGTCTAAGAAATCAATAGAAGTTATGGAAAGTACAACAACACATGAAAAAACTAAGAAGGATTTAGAGTTAGCAGATAAACATGACTTAATCAAAATATTGAATGTTATTATAGGCATGCCTGGTGAAGGAGAAAAAGATATATTAGAAAGTATTGAATTTGCTAAAGAAGTTAAAACTGAGTTCCCTCTCTTCTTCTTACCTACTCCTTATCCTGGAACCAAATTCTATGATACAGCAAAAAGACAAGGCATGATTGAAGAAATGGATTGGAAAAAATATACCAGTTACAACCCTGTTATTAAAAATAATTCATTAAGTAAAAGAGAGCTGAGAAATTTACTAAACAAGGCCTACAAAGAATGTTATTTAGATAAATCCTCTCTAATGAAAAGAACTAATATGTTGTTAAAAAGAATAGTAGATAGAACAGTATCAATAAGGGATATCCCCTTTCTGATGAATCAATATCTCAAATCGATTAATTATGTTAGGAAACTTTGATTTTTAATCAGTCAACTACCATCACCTAATCAGAGATTTGGAAGGAGTCTCCTTGCAACAATTAAGATGAAAGGTTGTAGTTAAAAGAAATTCAAGTATATCTTTTGGTTTATGTCCCTATATATTGAGAAAACTTTATTTTAGAAAAAGTTGTTGATATTTATAAGTTAAGTTTTTACCGAGAGGTGGTAGATTGAGTGAAGAAGAGAAAATTGAGGAATGTAATCAAGTTTTAGATAGGATTATAAATGATAATTCAATTCCTAAAAATATTAGAAGAGCAGCAAAAAATGCTAAGGAGGAGTTATTAGATAAAGAAACAGACCTAACAGTGAGAGCTACCAATGCCATTTCAGAATTAAATGAGGTAAATGATGACCCTAATATCCCAATTCATGCTAGAACTAAAATATGGGATGCAATCTCTCTCTTAGAAGAACTTACCCTTGAAGACTAAGAGAAGAAAAAAGAGATTATTTCAGTAAATTATTCAAATAAACTAATTTACATTCTTTTTCAATCAACTTAGTTGTTTTATTAGCTCTATCTAAGGTCTTTGCTCTAACAAATAATCCATGTTCTCTAACTATTGTTGCCTTTTTATCTTTTAATTCATTACTTACAGAATCCGCTAAATCTGTTGATCCCGGTGGTTTATTTTCTAAAACATTTATTTTTTTATTTCCAATTATCTTTGATTTTTCTTTTCCAAATTCTATTTCATTGAGTTTTTTGGTTATTACATTTGTGAATAATGGATGTGTGTGTATTATTGATTCAGCATTAGTTTTTTTATAAGTCTTAATGTGTAATTCTGTTTCAATTGATGGAGTTAACTCCTCACCCCTTCGTTTCTTCTGGAATTCTTCTAGATCTAGAGGCAAAAAAACTATGTTGTCTTCTGTTATTTTGTCTAAATCAATTCCACTTTTAGTTATATATACTAAATCATTATCTCTAATACTTATATTTCCACTTCCACCGCTACAGAGTTCTTTCTTCGTTAAATCCTTTCCTATATTTTTTATTTTTCTTAGATTTGGCATTATTTATTTCTTTTTTTATTTTTCAATTAAATTAAAATTAAACTATTTTGATAAATATTTTATTTTCGATACTTTTAAATATCATAAACAAAAGAATATTCCGTAGTACATTATCATTAAAATTAACTAAAAATAGTTGACCTTACATATCTTGTTTCCATTCGAAACAAGGGGGATGGGGTTCCACTTGAAATAAAGGGGGATTATCATAACTTTTTTAGAGGAATATTTCAATTGGAAATAAGGAGGCTTATTAATGGGAAAGAGCAGTATTTTCGATCGATTGCTTGAAGAAAAAACGGTGTTTAAAAATAAAGAAATATTAAGACCATCCTATACTCCAGATGAATTACCACATAGGAAAAAACAAGTAAACCAAATAGCTCGTATACTTGTTCCTGCTTTAAGGTCAGAGACTCCATCAAATATATTAATTTATGGTAAAACTGGAACTGGGAAGACGGTTGCAGCTAAACATGTTGGAAAGGAACTTGAAGAAAAAGGTGAAGAACTTGATGTAAATTGCTCAGTTATTTACTTAAATTGTAAAGTAGTTGACACTCAATATAGGGTCTTAGCTCATCTTGCAAGACATTTTGATAAAGATGTTCCTTTGACTGGTTGGCCAACAGATCAGGTTTATAAAGATCTAAGAGATGCCTTGGATGAAAGAAAGAGAGTTGTAACGATAATGTTAGATGAAATAGATAAAATAATCGGTAAAAGCGGTGATGACATACTATATAATTTATCTAGGATTAATTCTGATTTAGATAGGGCTAAGGTCTCAATTATTGGGATTTCAAATGACTTGAAATTTACAGAGGATTTAGATCCTAGAATAAAAAGTTCACTTGGGGAAGAAGACATAATATTTCCACCATATAATGCTGATCAGTTAAGAGATATATTGACTCAGAGAGCGAAAAATGCCATTAAACAAGATGCTCTTCAAGATGAGGTAATACCTCTATGTGCTGCTTTTGCAGCTCAGGAGCATGGGGATGCAAGAAGAGCATTGGATTTATTAAGAGTTGCAGGTGAATTAGCGGAAAAGGAAACAGAAGAAATCAAAGAATCACATGTTAGAAGAGCTCAAAATAAAATCGAAATAGATAGGGTTGTTGAGGTAGTGAGAACTCTTCCAACTCAATCAAAATTAGTTTTGATGACGATAATCAAATTATATGAAAAAAAGGATAACAGCTTAACAACAGGCGAGGTATATGAGACATATAAGGAATTATCAAATAAAATAGATATAGAAACTCTTACTCAGAGAAGAATAACTGATTTAATTTCAGAATTAGATATGCTTGGAATAGTAAATGCAGTGGTTGTTAGTAAAGGCAGGTATGGGAGGACAAAGGAAATATCGATGAGTGTGCCAATTAATGAAATTAGAGATGTTTTATTAGAAGATTATAGATTATCCGGATTAAAAGATTACGAACCAAGTATTCAAAGCACCTTTGATAACAATGTATGAAAATCAAAGAATAGCTGTTTTAGTTGATACACAGAATATGTATCATTCTTCTCACTCTTTATTTAATACCAATCTTAATTATAGAAGATTGCTTGAAGAAGCTGTGGATGGAAGAAAATTAATAAGAGCTATAGCTTATGTAGTAAAAGCTGATACACCTGAAGAAAAAAAGTTTTTCGAAGCACTGGAAGAAATTGGTTTTGAAATCAAAGTAAAGGAATTGAAAACATACTTTGATGGAAGTAAAAAAGGTGATTGGGATATGGGAATAGCTATAGATGCTTTAGCAATTGCTGAAAAAGTTGATTCAGTTGTTTTAATTTCTGGAGATGGAGATTTCTCAGCTTTGTTAAAAAGAATTAAAGCAAAAGGAACAAGAGCTGAAGTAATTTCATTCAAAAAAAGCACTTCTAATGAATTAATTCAGGAAGCAACTGATTACACCGATATTGGGAGTTCAAGTCATAGGGAAGAATTCTTGATGTGAACTCATTTATGTCATTTAATAATAATCTAAGTTTTCCAATCAATGGAATCTTGAATTTAGCTTTACCTTCAATCCATTTTTCTTGTATTGGCTTTTGGTAGGCTATTCCTTTGGATTTTTGGTCTATGATTCCGTTATTATCTCCTTTAGTTATATAACCCGAATAAGGGGCTTTAGGACCATTTGACCACATAGGATCGCCTTTTTCGACCCAATACATGGCTCGATGAATAATTGGAGGCCCATTATCATTTGGTAAATCATAAATTACTACGTTTCCATATCTGCCAAATGACTTAAAATCTGTTTTTTTTCCTTCTTGGAAAGTTGTTACCTCTCCTTTTTTGACAAAAACGACGTCCCCTACTTG
>CAYPLQ010000012.1:13365-17100 GCA_964411605.1 uncultured archaeon
TAGGAGGCCACACACCAGCATATAAATAAATCCCGGTTAGTATAATACCTAAAAGTAAGAATGTAAGAAAGAAGTCCCGAAAAAAAGCAAAATACCAAGGTTCCTTTTTTTCAAGAAATTCTTTTATTTTCTTCAATAATCAAAACACCTTAGTTTATTTTTGCTTATTCTTCATTGATACTTTAGAACAATAAATTATACAGACTTATTATAATTACTTGATTATTTGTAAAGAAATCTAAGACTGAAACAAAGGCCATTAATCTGTTTTTTAATAATGATTTTGTTTTTGTCAAAGAATTTTATGTTTATAGATGTGAATTAGTTGTTGGTGCTTATGGAGATCAAAGAACTATGTAGGTCAAGGGGTTTTTTTCTTCATCCAGATTCTAAGAAAGAATTAAGAAAAATAGACAACCCCGGTCAAGTTATTGAGGAAATTTTAGATTCTATTTCTTCTGAGGAAACAGTTATATTGCCAACCCATATCAAGGAATTTTTTGAAGAAAACGGCTCAGATGAAAATAAGTTTGGAGACCCATCTTCAAAAGATTATTCTGAAAAAAATCGTTTTAATTCCTTTGATTATGAAATTGAAAGAGATGTGACTGATAAATCTAATTGCTGTGGAGATTTAAGTGATTTTGTTGATTACTTTAATGATAAATTTGAAAAATTAAGTAATGAGTTAAGAAAAAGAAACGGAATAAAAAATACTCGACCTATTGAGAGTTTAGATAATTTTGATGGTAAGACATCAATAATAGGGATTGTGAAGGATATAAGAGAAACATCAAATGGACATAGGTTAATTAAGTTAGAAGATACTTCTGGAGAAACACCTGCTTTAGCTTTAAAAAATGATGAAGAAATTTTTTCGAAATCTCAGAGAATTTTATTGGATGAGGTAATAGGTTTACAGGGAAATGTTGGAAAAGACTCAGATTTTTTGATAATAGATAACATCGTCTGGCCCGACATTCCTGTTAAGAATGAACCAAATAGGGCAAATGAAGAAGTTTTTGCTGCTTTCATCTCGGATATTCATTTTGGGAGTGAAACTTTTCTCGAAGACGCTTGGGATAGATTCATTAAATGGATTAATGGGGAAATGGGGGGGTCAAAACATAAAGAATTAGCAAATAAGACTCGATATCTCGTTGTTGCAGGAGATATAGTTGAAGGAGTAGGGGTTTATCCTGGTCAAAAAGAGGAGTTAGCTATTCAGAGTATAGAAAAACAATATGAAAAAGCGGCTAAGGAAATCAATAGAATAAGAGATGATGTAAAGATTTTTTTATCACCAGGGAACCATGATGCCGTTAGACAGGCTGAGCCACAACCAGCTCTTTGTGAGGAAATGAGAAAACCATTTGGTGAAAAGGAAAATATTGAGTTTATTGGAAATCCCTGTGTTATTAACTTACATAAAGTTAATACCTTAATCTACCATGGGCGGTCATTGGATGATTTGGTTGCTGAGTTACCAAATAAAAGATACGAAGAACCTGCTGATGTCATGACCGAATACATTAGAAGGAGGCATTTGGTGCCTATCTTTGGGAAAAAAACACCGATTGCACCTGAAAAACAAGATTATTTGTTTGTTGATAAACCTGATATAATTCATAGTGGACATATTCATACTGTAGGCATAGATCGTTATAGAGGAATTAATTTATTGAATACAGGTACATGGCAGGGTCAGACAAAGTTTCAGAGAAAAAAAGGCATTGAACCTACTCCAGGAAGAATTGTGTTATTTGATTTAAAGAACCATGAACCAAAAATACTTAAATTCCATTAGACTGAGTTGGTTTTTGTGAAAAATTATTTCTGTAAATTAGAAAATAGGTTTAGAGAAATTTATGAGTTAGCTGAGAGAGCTAGAGAAAAGGGCTTGGATCCAAATAAGGAGGTTGAGGTTTTACCAGCCAATGATTTGGCTGAGAGAGTTGAGAATTTAATTGGAGTCGATGGATTAGCTGATAAAATTGTAGAATTAGAAAACCAGGGAATGGATAGAGAAAAGATTTGCCTAAAAATAACTGATTCTTTCATTGAAGGAGATCTTGGAGATTTGGAAAAAAAATCTGAGATCGCTGAAAAAGCAGTTAGGACATCAGTTGCTTTGTTGACAGAGGGTATTGTTGCTGCACCTATAGAGGGGATTTCAGAAGTTACAATTGAGGATGAATTTTTAAGAATTTCTTATTCAGGACCCATAAGAAGTGCAGGTGGTACTGCTCAAGTAGTTTCAGTTTTAGTTGGTGATTATGTTAGAAGAAAATTAGGAATTGAGAGATTTAGGGCTACTGATAGGGAAATTGAGAGATATATAGAGGAAATTCCTTTGTATAAAAAAATAAGGAATCTTCAATATACTCCATCTAAAGAAGAAATCAAGAAAATTATGTCAAATTGCCCAGTTTTAGTTGATGGAGAATCTACAGAGGATGAAGAAGTTTCTGGACAAAGAAATCTAGAGAGAATTGATACGGATCGGGTAAGAGGTGGTATGTGCTTAGTTGTTGCTGAAGGACTTGCTTTGAAGGCTCCAAAATTAAAGAGGTTAGTTAATGACTTGGATATAAAGGGCTGGGAGTGGTTAGAGGATTTAATTAAAAAAGAAGATGAAGAGGATAGTGATGAACAAGAGAAGGAAGTTAAGTATTTATCAGATTTAATTGCTGGGAGACCAGTTTTTTCTCACCCAAATAGGGCAGGAGGGTTTAGGTTAAGATATGGAAGATCTAGGAATTCGGGTTTGGCTACTGCTGGGATAAATCCAGCAACAATGTATGTCTTAGGAGAGTTTTTGTCTCCAGGAACACAGATAAAACTAGATAAGCCAGGTAAAGCTGCAGGAATTGTTGGTGTTGATGAAATTGAGGGACCGACTGTTAAATTAAATAATGGGGATGTAAAGAAACTAAATGAATTAAATGAATCTAGAAAGTACTTGGATGAAATTGAAGAAATCTTAGATGTTGGTGAAATGCTAATAAATTATGGGGATTTTTTAGAAAATAATCACGAATTAGTTCAACCAACTTTTTCTGAAGAATGGTGGATTAAAGAAGTTAAAAACAAAGAAACCCCCCCCGTAGTTTCAAGTGGAAGAGATGCTGTTAAAAAAGCGAAAGAAAACAAAATCCCGTTACATCCAAAATACACTTATTGTTGGCACGACTTAACGGTAGAGGAAATTAAGAAACTTAAAAAATTTATAGCAAGTAAAGGATCCTTTAATGAGAAATTAAATCTTCCAAATAAATTAGAAATTAAAAAAATTTTGGAAAAACTATTAATTGAACATAAAATACATGAAAATAAAATATTAATCGATAAAGATGATTCTTTTGCTTTAACATCTTCTTTAGGATTAACAAATGATTTAGAAATAAAAAAATACGCTGAAGAAAAAGACCCAATAGAATATATAAGAAAGGTCTCAGGTTTAGATATAAGAAAAAAATCACCTACTAGAATTGGATGCAGAATGGGGAGACCTGAAAAATCAAAAGAAAGAAAGATGAGGCCACCCACACATGTTCTTTTCCCAGTAGGTGAAGAAGGGGGAAAAGAGAGAAGTGTTGAAAAGGCAGCTTCGAATTCTGAGATAAAAGCAGAGTTGGCTAATAGGAAATGCGGCGCTTGTGGAAAAAACACTCACAAAGTAACTTGTCCAGAATGTGGTGAACACACTTTTATAGTTAAGCAATGCCCATATTG
>CAYPLQ010000013.1:0-13726 GCA_964411605.1 uncultured archaeon
GGATGAAACCAAGGTTAGAAGGGAACTGGATAAAGGGCTTAAAACCAAGGCATCCGTAAAAAGATGCCAAGGCGCAGGTGCCCTATGATGGCAATTCGGGTATCATGCCCGAACGCCTACGCCTAATAGGAGAAACCGCAACAACCCACTTCCTTCCTGGAACATCGGAAGGTGATAAGACCAAGTAATTGGTCACGCGAAAGCGGGACCAATGAACCAGGTGAAAACCTGAATAGTCGTATGGGCTGTGGAAAAGACATCCCGCCCAGGCCCAAACTAATTTTTTGAACAAATTGGGGTAAGGAGATTTTTTATTTAGTTTATTTGATTAACTTATCTGTATTTTTTGGTGCTTTTCAAGTTTTCTTTAGGGTTATGCCTAATCTGGTCCCTCCATGTTCTGAATCTTTAACTTCTGTATCTCTTTTTTAACATGATTTGATTACTTGATTTTATGTTATAAACTTTGAAAAATTATTTATTGAAGACATATAAGTTTAATTAAGGGATAAACAAAATGAAGCCGTTGGATTATTTAATTTTTAGTTTTTTGTTTATGGTTATCCATATAGTTGTTTATTCTTTTGCTGGGGTAGTTAGTCTCAAGATTAGTAGTGACTTATATAGAGAAAGTGATCGATTATTGGATTATTTAAGAGATATGTCCGATGAAGAAGAGAGCTCACATGTAGAGAAATATTTTTTTCCTTCACAAATTATTCGAGGAATATTATTATCCTTGGTTCTTTATCCAATACTGGGTTTGTTGAGTGAAATATCTTTTCTTTTAAGATTTGTTTTTTTAACTACATTGATGTTTATTTATACGGATTTTGCTAGTGCTGTACCCTTTCCTGGGAACATTGAAGGATTTGTTTATATGAAGAGCGAGTACGTTGGAAAGGAGTCAGTTTGGAAACTATATTTTGAAATGATGATTTACAGCATTCTTTTTGGTGTTTTAGCAGCTTTTTTCCTTTTCTAATTAAAATTTAATGAATAAGAAATAATTATTAACATAAAAAGATATTTATAATGTTTAGAGTATGTTTGGTTTAGAGGATATTAGAAAATTAGTAGGGGTTTTGGATGAAGGAGATTACTTTAGGTTCTTGGGAAGATAGGTTTTGGGCATGGCTTATAGATATAATCTTAGTAAATGCTTTAACTGCTTTAGTGGTTGATTTAGTAATGTTTTGGAATCCAGAAATTATTTTTATTGAAACCTTTTTTGAATCTAATGGAAATTTTTTGATTAATATTGAAGGAATTGGGGTTCATGGTGTTATTATGTTTACTTATTGGACTATCCTTGAGGGATATAGGGGACAATCAATTGGAAAGATAGTCTTGGATTTAAGAGTTACTGATAGAGTAGGTGAGAAGATAGGTTTTTTTGAAGCTGCTGTTGAAAGTTTTGGAAAAGCTTTTTTACTTCCATTGGATTGTTTAATTGGTTGGATTGCAATGAGTGGAGAGAATTTAAGGCTTTTCAATAGGCTTTCCAACACTATTGTTATTAAATCAGATTATGAAGAACCTGAAGGAGTGAAATACAAAAAAGATTGACATAGGGATTTTATTTATTTAGTATTATCTTTATTTTAATAAGGATATAGAGAATTAAAAAAATAAAAGATGAGGGAATTGATGTAAAATGGCTAAAAGACTTGAAAATAAAAAACAGGGACCAAATAAGGGTTCTAATGAAGTTAAAGCTATTCAGAGTTTTGATTTAACTAAACATTATGGAGAAGTTAGGGCAGTGGAGAATTTAGATCTTGAGGTTTCTCAGGACATAGTTTATGGTTTTCTTGGACCAAATGGTTCAGGAAAAACCACAACAATGAGGATGTTAACTACTTTGATTAGACCGACTTCTGGAACTGCAGAGATTATGGGCGTGGATATAGGTGATCGTAGTAGGGTTGTTGAAAGAATTGGTTATTTGCCTGAGAAACCAGCTCTTTTTGAGGAATTAACTGGTTTGGAGCAATTGCGTTATATAGCTAGTTTACAAGAGATACCACAAGAAGAAGCAAATGAACGAATAACTAAATATTTGAATCGATTTGATATGTTGGAGGATGCTGGTAGAAGAATAAAGGGTTACTCGAAGGGAATGAAGCAAAAGATTGGGGTTATTCAAGCGGTTTTATCTTCTCCTGATGTTGTTTTTTTGGATGAACCTACGAGTGGATTGGATCCTAGGTCGGCTAGAACGGTTAAGGATTTAATAATTGAGTTTTCTAAGGAAAGTACAGTTTTTCTTTCTACTCATATCTTGTCTGTTGTGGATGAATTAGCTGATACAGTTGGAGTATTAAAAGATGGAGAATTAGTGACAGAAGGTTCTCCTGGAGCCCTAAAAAAGAGAGCCGAGAAAGGGAAAGAACAAACATTAGAAGATGTTTTCTTAGAAGTTACAGCTGATCACAAGGAAGAGCAAAAACAATAGATAAATAATTAAGGTGAATTAAGTTGTTTTCGATCTCTAAAAGATCAATAATGAATAGTTACTTAATAACGTCCCTTGAAGTTAAGAAAACTATTAGGAAGCATTTGAACAAGGAACGAGCTTATTCTTTAATAGCTTATCTAGTTATGACTTTATTGATGACAGTGGGTGGAGGTTATCTTGGTTATAGGGCTGGGCTTGAATTAAGAACAGGTGGAGAATTAGCTAACTTACCTGTTTTAGATGCTCTCCATGGTGTAATCTCCGTCTTTTTTTTGTTCATTATTGTTATTTTAGTGATTAGAACTATTCAATTAGGGTCTTCGGAGACAACTGATAACTTATTATCTATTTCTAGGGTTTCGGAAATTACTATTGGAGTGTTTTTTGCTGAAGTAATTTATTTATTAATTTGGATATTAATTCCTTCTATTGCTGTTGGAGCCAGTTTTGCAGTTGGTAGCGAAACATTTGGTTCGATAATTACTTTTCCTGTTGCAGTGATATTATTAGGTGCGTCAATTGTTTCTATTAGTTTTCCTTTGGGCCTTGGCCTTCGCCACATAATAATGAGGTTTGAGTTCGTTGTTAAATACAAGATTCATTTAGGTATCCTTATCTTCGTTGGTTATTTTGCTTTAATAGTTACTGGTAAATTAAATGAGTTAGTTGTTATGGTTTTTGAACCTGCTCAGGCTTTCCCAATAGGTTGGTTCGCTGACTTAATCTTATTGGGTGCTCCAACTATAGAACCTTCACTCCTTAAAGCATTATTAGCACTTTTTTTACCATTTCCCCTATTATTGATTTCATTATTTGCTAGTATTAAAGTAGCAGGAATCCATTGGTTCACTGATCCAGTAGTTGTAGAACAAAAAAAAGAAACTAAAACTGGATTAGAAACTGAACCTAAAGGAAACAAATTTTTATCATTTATTTTTAAACCAAAAACTACTGCTTTAATTAAAAATATTTGGTTAAGAGTAATTCGTAGCCCAATAAAGGCTCTTTATGCGGCTTATCCAGCACTTATTTTAATCCCCATGCTTTCAGAATCTCCTCCGTATCTACCCTTAATTGTTTTGGTTTTAGTTACATGGGGAGCTGGGATGTTATTTTCTCTTAACCCAATCGGTGACTTAGGGAATGCCTTTCCTTCAGTGATTTTGTCTAAAGTAAATGGCAAAGAATTTGTTTTAGCTCACTTATATGCTACATTAATTGTAGGAATTCCATTAGGTTTAGGATTAACAGCTTTAACAGCCTATTTAATACAAATGAATATAATAAAAGCTATCGTTTTGTTAATGGTTACGCCCTTAATCATTTCATTGGGAACGATTGTTGCAATTGGAGTGGGGACTACGTTTCCAAGGTTTAGTTCTACTAAAATTACAAGCTCGACAAAGGTAGTTATTCCAAGTAAGACCTCCCTCGTTATCTACACTCTTTACCTAGTAACAGCCGCATTTTGTGGAATACTACTCTACGAATCATCTTTAAGGGAGATAACATCTACTTTGCTAACCTGGGTTATCCCCCTAGAACTCACAATACAACCAACTCACTTATTTTACTTAACAATAATTCTTTTAGTTCCAATTATTTTAGCTCCAATGATAGCTTATAAGACCTCAGTCAAAAAATTCAACAACTATACAATAACTTAATACTCAAAGGAAAGAATATCTAAGAGAATAATTCGGCTTAAGGACATTCTAGAAAATATTTGGTGGATTCTTCTTCGCCTTTTGTTTTTAGAAAATATGGATTTTGGGTGACTAACTTGAGAATAAAAAAAGAGGAATTTCTAGTTGGTAAAGGAAGAGATGTTCTTTGTAAGTTAGGTTATATGTCTTTTCTCTTGAAGATCTCCATTGAGGCAATGAAGATGACGAAGAACGCAATTAATAGGATTGCTGCATCGGTGTAGTTGTATATGGCTTGGCTTAGAATTTTTGGGGGATCAAAGTAGTGTGATGGAGTTATTAGACCGATCCATTCGAAGTTTTCAGCCATACTAATTACGTTACCGATTAAGTATAACCCAAATATAGCTCCAATTGAGGCGTATCGAGCAATCTTCGCACGATCAACCACAACAGATAAAAACAATCCAATTCCAGTGCATACTAAGAGATATGGAATAGATAAGAGATGAACCATCACGAGGCGCAAAGGCTCAATGGATTCCCCAATTAACAAAATAACAACGTAAAGAGCTACAGGAACCACAGCATTGAGTAATAAGAGCGGTACACCAAGAGCAGAAGTTTTTTCTATGATAACTTGTCGACGAGAGACAGGGTATGACAACAATAAATCCATCTTTTCCTTCTGAATATCATTTGCTATTAAATTGGCTGCACTGTAAGCAAAGTAGATTCCTACAAAGACGGTCCAAAAGATGATGTAGATCTCTGCTGCAAGATAGCCTTCAATTGTGGTGAACGCTCCAAGTCCACCGAACATTTCAATCACAGCATCTGGGAATCCTGCCATCATTTTCTCACCCATCTCCTTTACCGATGGAAAAAAAGAAATATAAAAAACTGCAAGAGCACTGAAAAGTATTGTGAGAACGGCGCTACTGCTGAACCGGCGCTTCCCCTCATACGAGAGAATTTCAAACACTATTTATCCTCCCCTGATTTATTGGCACTTTTGGTTTCTGAATTATTGTAGTAGTGTTTGAAGATTTCTGCTAATTGTGGATCAGTAATATTTACATCCTCAACATCCAATTCATCTAGATATGTAATGAGATCGCTTGCTTTGCCAGTGTAGGTAAATTGTACCGCATTACTAACTTTCTCAACATTAAGCATCTCATCAGTAACAAAATCACTTAAATCTAAGTCTTTAGATAAACGAGCTCGAACACGTTTTCCTCCTCTTTTGATTAATGAATCAACATCCTCTATTGTTACTAAGTTACCATCTCTCAGAATCCCTACCCGGTCACAGATTCGCTGAACCTCACTCAAGACATGAGAGGAAAAAAACACTGTTGTTCCTCTATCTCGTTCAGATTCAAGGAGTTTATGGAGTATATCTTTTTTGAGTGGATCTAGTCCAACTGTTGGTTCGTCCATGATAACTAAATCAGGGTTATGCATTAGAGTTTGTATTATGCCGAGCATTCGTCGGTTACCTCTTGAGTACTCACGAATTGGTCTATTTAGAGGTGGGTCAAATGATTCAAGTAGTTCTTCTCGTCTTTCATCGCTACGAAGAGATGCAAAATAATCAAGAACCTTTTGACCAGTAACTTCTTCATCAAAACCCAGTAAGTCTGGGAGGTATCCAATGCGTTCTTTTTTACCGACAAGTGCTTTTTCGTTGTGGATGTCTGCGCCTAATATTTTTGCTGTTCCTGAGGTTGGTGATATTAATCCAAGAAGTTGTTTGATAGTTGTTGTTTTTCCAGCACCATTAGGTCCAAGGTATCCAAAGATTTCACCTGATTCAACATTAAAACAAATATCTTCGTTAGCTCTGACATCACCATAATCTTTTGTAAGTTCAACAACCTCTATGGCACTCATAAAAATATACCTACCTAGATTTAGAATACATGTCTAATAAAACCTTATGCTTTAAATCTATGGTTCTACAATACTGGGTTCTGTTTAATGATTAGGTAACTGGTTTTAATATAGTAATAGAAAATATTTGTTATTTCATATCTTGGGAAAGTGCCTACATGACGAACTTTGATCCTGGTAGATTACTTGTATTGTTTACGGTTATTCCTTCAGTTGTTGTTGGAGTTGTTGCCATTTTGTTAGCTCATTTTGCATCATATTTTGGCTATGGTGAGTATGATAGAAACTTTGTGGTTTTTCTTGGGTTGGTAGGAGGGGTTCTTGGGTTGTTGCTTCTCTTTTCATAGATACGGGTATGTTGATTGTTCTTTCTGTTGTATTTGCAATGATGGGTGCCTATGTTATTTCAAGAGATATTGCTGTTGCCTTTTATGGTTGGTACTTGGAGTCTTTTGGCTGAACTTATTGATTTATGAAAATTGTAAGGGAGTTGAAGCCTTTGTTTAAAGAATAATGCTTTAACGGGGATTTGGGTTCGAGATTTGCCCGTTAATTTATTTTTAATTAAATTTTTTGAAGTTTTTGTTGATAGAATTTTGTTTTGGTTTAGTGAGGATGTGGCTCAGATAAGAACCTAGTTCTAATTTCTTCTATCGACTCTTTCTCACGATTGGGGAGCGAGTAAGGTAGTAGTTCACTTCCTTTTAACTATTTGTCTAGAAATTCATCTGGAACCATAATATCCATGTAATTGGAGGTGGGGAAGTCCTTTGTGTTGCTAGTAACTAAGATGTCTACATCGTCAAGTAGAAAGGCGGCCATTATTGGAGCATCTTTACATTCTCCAACTTCTTTCTCTGCTCTCTCAAGGTTTGTCATCCATTCTGCCTTCTTTATTATTGCTGCCTCTTTCAGATATTTAAGTGATCTAAGAGCCGATTCTCTTCTTTTCCCTTCAAAGTCCTTAAAATGTCTCGATAGTTCTTCAAGTATGTAGTCGGTAAGTACAAGTTGGAAATCTCCTCTGTAGATTTTCATCAGAACCTTGAAGGGTGAGCCAGACCATCCGAGGCCTGAGTATAGAGTGGATGTATCAATTAGAACCTTTTTTGAGCTTTCCATAGATCTCTTCTCTAGTTTTTTCAAGCTCTTTTAGGGCATTTTCTCTTTCGATCTCCTCTGTTGCCTCACGCATTTCCAGTACCGCTTCTAGGATGTAGCTCTTTCTTACTTTATCTCTTATGGCCTCGCTGAGGCTGGGGTATTCTCCTTTTTTGACATCTTTTCTAAGTCTTTTAAGCTGTTTTTTTGGAAACCTTACTTGGACCCTTTCCATTATACTACACCTGTATTACAAATTATGTTTTGGAAGATTATATTTTGTATGGTATATGAAATTTTTAGAATTACCTCTAGAGAAAGGATATTTGCCTGAGGCTGTCATTTTTTTAGATAAAAAGTTTTTGAATTTAGTTTATTGGTTTTTTGGATTAGTTAAGGAAGTTAAAGCCTTTGGTTAAATGCTCCGACGGGGATTTGAACCCCGGTCCTCGGCTCGAAAGGCCGAGATGATTGGCCGGACTACACTATCGGAGCACGTTAATTAAAAGAAACAAATTGGTTTATTTTGAGATCATATTAATATTTACGGATTATACGTAAGAATTATAGATGTCATCTCTGTTAAGTATTTTTTTGAATTCATTGGTAAGTTGTTTTTGTTCCTCATCGAATTCTCCCTTGAGTTCTTGAATTGATGTTGGTTCTCCTTTTCTAGATTGACTCAAAGAACCACGTATATTGATACCAAGAGTGTTTAAGAGGTTTTTAAATAATTTTGAGGGGTTATTGTGCTTAGGGTTTTCTATTAATCTTTTTGCTCTTTTTTTTCTGTTTTTGTTTATTTTGTCAGGAAGTACACCGAATATTGAATTTGTTTGTTTTTCAAATTTTTTTTCTATTTCATCATCAACGTTTTTGGTGAGTTTAGCACCTACGCCTGTTGAACTATAGGGGTTTTTTTGGTAACTCTTGAATTGATATAATCCTACATCAGGATGCCCCATAAACCATTCATTTCCAATTTCTTTGTTTCTGGCTTTTCCTGCCCACCAATCGTCTTTTTTGTCAATTTTTTTACCTTCTTCTTTGATTTCATCAAAGATTTCATTAAGGTCTCTTATTTTCATGATTTCGTTTTTTTAAAATGTCTTCCAATAAGAAAAAACTTACATTAAATCATTCAGGTATTATTTTTTGGATATAGAATTATTATTGTTCGAGTGATTTATGCATGGAAAATTTAAGAAAAAAAGCTTTGGATTATAATAAAGGAGGAAAGATCGAAGTTAGAAGTAAAGTGAAGTTAAGCAACCAAGAAGATCTCAGCCTTGCTTATACACCTGGTGTAGCTGAACCGAGTAAGGAAATATCAAAAAACAAAGAAAAGGTTTTTGATTACACTTCAAAACATAATTCCGTTGCTGTGGTAAGCGATGGATCCGCTGTTTTAGGTTTAGGTGATATAGGAGGTGATGCAGCTCTTCCAGTTATGGAGGGGAAATCTGTTTTGTTCAAATTATTTGCAGGTATTGATGCTTATCCTATTTGTTTAAATAGGAAAAAGAGTGAGGAAATTATTCAGATTACTTCAGCAATTGAACCAAGTTTCGGTGGAATAAATTTGGAGGACATAACAGCGCCTAAGTGCTTTGTTATTGAAGAAGAACTTAAAAATAAAATGGATGTCCCAGTTTTTCATGATGATCAACATGGAACAGCGATTATAGTTCTTGCTGCCGTAATGAATTCTTTAAAATTAATAAATAAAGATAAAAATGAAGTTAAAGTAGTTATAAGTGGTTCAGGAGCTTCTGGAATAGCTATTGCAAAAATATTGTTGAATTATGGTGTTGGAGAAATTATTTTAGTTGATAGTGAGGGAATAATCTACGAAAATAGAGATAAAAACATGAATGAATACAAAAAGAAATTATCTAGAAAAACTAATAAAGAAAACATTATTGGTGACCTTGATGACGCTATGGTAGATTCAGATATTTTTATTGGTGTTTCAGCTCCTAATATAGTTTCCAAAAAAATGATCAAAAAAATGTCAAATAATCCTGTTGTCTTAGCTCTCGCTAACCCTGAACCTGAAATTTTTCCTCATAAGGCCAAAGAAGCTGGTGCAGAAATAGTGGCTTCAGGGAGATCTGATTATCCAAATCAAGTAAATAATGTTTTAGGTTTTCCTGGTATTTTTAGAGGAGCTCTAGATATTAGATCGAGAGATATAAATGAAGAAATGAAAATAGCTGCTTCAAAAGCTTTAGCGGATTTGGCTAGAGAGCCTTTAACTAAAGAAGTTAGAGAAGCTTATTCTAAAGAGGAATTAAATGGATTTGGTAAGGAATATATTATTCCAAAGCCCTTAGATCCTCGAGTTGTGCCTAGGGTAGCTGAAGCAGTAGCAAAAGCAGGTCTTGAGTCTGGAGTAGCTAGAAAAAAAGTTGATCCAGAAGAGATAAGGAAGAGGACTAAGAAATTAGTTAGTGAATTAGATTAGTTTAAATTTAAGTACTTGTAATTTCACTAATTGGATGGGGATAGTTTGGGGTCGGTTGAGAAAAATTATTTAACGATGGATGATGTGGATCTTGAAGATAAGAGAGTTTTGCTTAGAATAGATGTAAATTCTCCTATTGACCCTGTTTCTAAAAGGATATTAGATGATAATCGATTTAGATCCTATTTAAATACTTTTAGAGCTTTAAGAGACTCTAAAGTCGTTGCATTAGCTCATCAAAGCAGGCCAGGAAGAAAAGATTTTACAACAACGGAAAAACATGCTGAAAAATTATCAGATATAATTAAAAGAGAAATAAATTACGTAGATGATCTCTTTGGAGGAAGAGCACAAAAAGAGATTAAAGAAATGGATACAGGAGATATCATTTTTTTAGAAAATGTTAGGTTTTATTCGGAAGAAGTGTTGGAGAGAAGTGATGAAGAACAAAAAGAAACTTTTCTGGTAAAAAAACTTCATCCTCTTTTTGATTATTACATAAATGATGCCTTTGCCACGGCACATAGAGCCCACCCCTCCATAGTAGGTTTCCCTCAAAAAATACCGTCATTATTAGGCAAATTAATGGAAGAAGAAATAAGGACATTAAAAAGAATGTTAGAAAATAATGGGCGTACTTATTTTGTATTAGGCGGTATAAAAGTAAAAGATTCTTTAAAAGTAATTGAAAATTTATTAAATAAAGGTAAAGCAACAAAAATATTTTCAACTGGTGTTTTATCTTTATTATTCTTGGATGCGGAGGGAAACGAGATAGGCAAAGCAAATTCTGATTTCCTCAAAAACGAAATAAATTATAGGAAAGAAAAGAAAAAGGCCCAAGAATTATTAAAAAAATACCCTAATAAAATTAAAACCCCAAAAGATGTTGCTTTAAATAAAGATGGAAAAAGAAAAGATGTTTCGATAAAAGAAATTCCTGATAAATTTAGAATAGAAGATATAGGTATTGAAACAATTGTTGAGTATTCAGAGGAATTAAAAGATGCTGAAAAAATAGTGATGAATGGTCCAGCCGGTGTTTTTGAAAAAAAAGATTTTTCAATAGGTACTGAGGAATTACAAAAAAAAGCTGTTGAAAGCGGAGCTTACAGCATAATAGGGGGTGGACACATTTGCACAGCCGCTGAAGAATGTGGTTTAAAAAGATTATTTGATCATGTAAGTACAGGTGGAGGCGCTCTAATGAACTTTTTTTCATCAAGTGAATTACCAGCTCTTAGATTACTAAAAAAATCAAAGGATCTATTTGGAAGTGAAATAGAAATGCCTCGGTAGCTCAGTTTGGTGGAGCGGTGGCTTCGTATTTTAAAGGAAAAGCCGCATGCCGCGGGTTCAAGTCCCGTCCGAGGCTCTTTGAATAAAACTTATTATCTACTTAAACCAATTTATGTGGTGTTTTAACCAATAAACCACTTTTTTTATATTAATTTCCATAAAAGTAGTTTTTGAAAACTAGTCTAAGAGATTTATCTAAATAGTTGAAAAGGCACCTTCCTAAATCATTTGATTAATACATCATCACTTATAAATGAAACAAAGAGATAACTGAAAGTAAAGAAGCAGCGATCCATTTTTTTTAAAATGCTATTATTTTTTTGGGAACAAATAACTAAATCTAAACAGATTCGTCTAAGCCCCTAAAAATAATTTTGCTAACCTAATTTTAGTTTTAATAAGTTATTTTTTGGTGAAAATAAATGAGGAAATAATGTGTTTTTAGTCTTTTAAGACTAGGCCTCTACCGTTAAGTTCCATATATCCTTTTTGGGCACAAGGTATACATAATTTCTTTTGATTTTTTTCCACGATCTTTGGGGCCATCACCTTTTCCCCGCATTCCTCACAAAATTCATCTTCAAAGATTGGAGCATAATCTGGAATCTCAGGTTCTACTTCATCAATTTTAAATAGGTCTTCGGTATCTTTTTTTATTAAATCGAAAGAAATTTTTTTCCATAATTTATTTAATCTCTTTTGTTCTTCATCACTTCCTCTTCGCTCTTTTATGACTTTTTCAAACAAATCATTTGCTTTAGGGTAATTATCCCTTATCAAATTAGCTTCATTTTTAACTTTGAATCTAAGAGCTTTCCCATTTCTTTTAGCAATTGTTACAGCTGTTTTACCATAATCTCTGTATATTAAGCTATTATTACCGAAAGAACAACCACTAGAATATTGAACACCGTCACTAAAACAACTATTTGTTTCAATTATAGATATGACTTCTTCCATACCCTTAGAATCCGTATTTAGTTTATTTAATCCGTAAACCCCTGCTTTCACCCCTAAACTGAGATTTGGACAAAAATGTCCATGTAATTTCCCTGATTCAACCAAAACTTTTTCTACATCCTTATTTTCAATATATCTTCGAATATTTTTTCTTGGATCATCCTTTAACTTCATTAATCGCATTTTTTTAGCTGAATCCAATTCTTCTGAATATGGTTTTATGTCAAGAACTGGTGTGTTGTTTATAGCATCTAATCCATCAACTATTAATTCGTTTCCATTTATTTTAATTAATTTAACCGTTGTAGATCCAATAGGATTGGGTCTTCGAGGACTACGAGATGAAAAAACACCTTTTACATCACCATGCCTTCTCTCACTTTTTAAATCAAAGCCATTTGATTCATGGAAACAAAAAATTATTTTTATAAAATCATTTTTCTCTAACTGATATAAGCCTTCAATGTATTTTGCATCAATGACTATTTTGCTTCTATGCTTACGCATTTCTTTAATATCTCCTGGCTCTTCAAAATCACTTTTCACATAACCAATTTGGTTTAATTCCATTCTGTAACACCAAAACTTAATTTAAAGAATTTTTTAACAAAATTAATTTCTGGTCACCATGATTTTTTACTTCAGCTTTAACACCATATACTTTTCTTATATTATCTGAATTTATGACTTCACTTTTTCCAGCATCCAATATTTTTCCATCTTTCAAAAAAATAAATTTATTACAATATTTTGAAGCCAAATTTATGTCATGAATAGCCATTATAACAGAAACATCTTCTTTTGTTTCTTTTTTTATTAAATCAAGTACTTCAAGTTGATGTTTTAGGTCTAAACTACTTGTAGGTTCATCAAAAACTAAAATACTTGGTTCTTGAGCAAGAGCTCTGGCAACCAGGACCTTTTGTTTCTGACCACCGCTCAACTCATTGATGTCTCTAGTAGCTTGTTTTTTTAACCCAATTTTGTCTAGTACCATTGAAACAATTTCTTTATCATGCGAACTTGGTCTCCACCCCGAGTGCGGGCGCCTCCCCATCATAACAGTATCAAATACAGTGCACGGAAAACTGTCTCCATTTTCCTGTGGTACATATCCTATTTTTTCTGCAATACTTTTTTGGGTTAAATTACTTATCTCTGTGTCACCAAGGAAAACAGATCCCTCTTTTGGTTCTAAATTTTTGTTTAAGCATTTTAAAAGAGTGGTTTTACCTGCTCCATTAGGCCCCAGCACTCCAAGCATATCTCCTTTATTTATCTTAAAATTCACTCCATCCAAGATTAGTTTTGAATTATAACTAAATTCAATTCCTCTTACCTCTAAATTCACCAATATTCCCTCCCTTTAATAACTAAATAAATAAAAAGAGGAGCTCCTAAAAACGATGTCAATATCCCAACTGGTAAAACTATAGGAGAAAAAAGAGTTCTTGCTGTTGTATCAGAAATAAGTAATATCAAAGCCCCTATTAAACAAGAAGATGGAATCAAAAATCTTTCTTCTCCACCAATAATTTTTCTAATAATATGAGGTACAACAAGACCTATGAAACCAATGATGCCAACAAATGAAATTATTAAAGAAGTAATAAAAGAAGAAAGAAGCATCCCCTTGATTCGAAGTCTTTCTACATTTATTCCAAGACTCTTTGCTACCTCATCTCCAGAATCAAGAACATCGTAGTCCCAGCTTTTGTATGTGAAGTAAGCAATAGAAGGAATGACAAAAAGAGCCATTAACCCTAAATCATTCCAAGTTGCTCTTCCAATATCCCCAAAAGTCCAATAAACAATTGTAGCTAATTCAGTTTCATCAGCAAAATACTGCATAGCTGTATAACCAGCAGTAAAAAGAGAACCCAAGGCAATTCC
>CAYPLQ010000013.1:13742-17090 GCA_964411605.1 uncultured archaeon
TGAGTTGATCCTGCTCCTAGAACTATTACCGAAAAAGCAGCTCCAAAAGAAGCTGCATGTGAAATACCTAATGTATAAGGAGAAGCGAGAGGATTTCTGAGAACGCTTTGCATAACAGCTCCCGATAAAGCTAATCCAACACCTGCTACAATGGCTGTTAGGACTCTTGGAATACGAATATTCCATAATATGTTTTTTACCATGCCATTGGAAGCTCCAAAGAAACTAGAAAAAATTTCCTTTAGTGAGAAACTTGCTGGACCAACTGTAAAAGAAAATAAAATAAAAAACAATAGTAATAAAAAAGAAAAAAATATAAAACTATTTTTTTTATTCACAAACCTTTTATAATTATTTAAATCCTCTGTAACTGTATTTTTGTCTTTATTCATAAAAATATTGGATTAATTTAATTAATAAGGCTTTTTTATTTTTTTGAATCCACCAAAGTCATTTTTTATTTCTTCGTAAACCGGTTCTCCAACTAGTTTTTCAAATATCTCATTTGCCTTTTTCTTGGGAACTATATCATCAAATTTATTTGGATAAAGAACCTTACCGATATAGAAAGAGTTAGCTAAAACCGCACCATGCATGTGGTGATAATAACTTTGGGGTAAAACACCATACACATTTTCTTTTTTGACAGCCTCAAGGCTATTAAACTCTTCCTGACTTAAATCATTCATTACTAATTTGTATCCTCCTTCATCTACGAAAACAAACTCGGGTCCCCATTCAATTATTTTTTCTTTGCTCACAGTTGCATGTTCAGTTCCAACGCCACTCGCTACATTTTTTGCGTTAACAAATTCAAAGGGAGCATACTTTGGTTCGGTTCCAGAAAACCCATAAGATGCTTTATAATTCACACCACCGATATAAGCTTCTTTTAATTCTGTTATGTCATTAGTTCTATTTTTTAAATTATTTATAGTTGATTTAATGTATTGAATAACTTCATTAGCTCTTTTTTCTTTGTCAAGTAAATTACCAATTAATAAAATGTTATTAAATAACTTAGTTCTACTTGAACTCAAGTCACCGTATCCTAATGAGATCACAGGAACCCCAGTCTTACTTTCCAAACTATCACAGTCACTAGCTGTTGACATAGTTTTAAAAATAACATCAGGATCCTGAGAAGCAATTAATTCGGCATTACCTCCATGCATTTGACCAATAGATGGGAATTCAGATATTTCAGGATTAGCGTAATAATATAACCGTCCTTCTTTTCTGTTTTTTTCTATTTCTTCTACTCCTACTACTTTGTCGATACAGTTTAAGTAAGTTATTAATCTAAGAGCTCCTGGTCCAACGGCAACGATTTTATTTATAGTTTTTGGAATTTCTACTTCCCTATTAGCTGCGTCTTTTACAGTAAGAGTTTCCTTTTTCTGTTTTTTTGTTCCCAAACACCCAGTAATTGGGGTGGTCGAAGATAATACCGTAAACGACCCAACGTATTTCAGGAAATCTCTTCGATTAATCTTCATGATTACCTCATTACTTTATGTTGTAACAATCCTACTTAAATATTATTATTATCAAAAAAATATGAATTTGTGAATAAAAAATTAAATAATCTTATTACTCACTCCGAGATAACCAAAAACAAAAAATAAAAAACAAGTACTTTTTGAAATAACTCGATAAAACCTATATCCTGCCAAAAATTTAATTTACATAAAAATAGCTAAAACACCAAAAAACAAAATCAAAAATACTAATAAAAAATTAAGAAGTAAAAAAAATGAAAACTCAAGACATCAAAGAAACTGACTGGGATATTTTAATTATACTTGATGCATGTAGATATGATTATTTCAAAGAAATCCATAAAAATTATTTAAAGGGAAAGTTAAGCCAAAGAAGGAGCAAAGGATCAAACACAGGTGAATGGCTTAAAAACACATTTACAAAAAAATATGATTTAACTTATATCTCAGCTAACCCCTACGTAAACAATTATGGCCTAAAGCTTCCGGAATGCAACCCTAAATTCGATTATGACTGGAAAGCTACAGACCATTTTTCAGATATCATTAATGTATGGAACAATTCATGGGATGAAGAACTTGGAACCGTCCACCCCAGAGAAGTAAACATCACATATTTTAGAAATAAACCCAAAAAAGCAATTTTACATTACTTACAGCCTCATCTACCGTATTTAAAAAAAGATTCAACTGGTTCATGGGAGAACACAATCTTTAGAGTCAAAAGTAAAGCAGGAAGAGAAAAAGGAATTACAAAAAAATTTAAGAAAATAATTAGACCAATCATTAGACAAAAAATCGGCAAAAAAAATTTCTGGGAGCTTAGGAAGTTATTAGGTTTGCAACCGAGAACACCTTTTGAAGAGGCTTGGAGAAAAAAAGATAATAGGGAAATAAAAAAACACTATAAACAAAATCTTGAGATAGTTTTGGAATCTGTAAGCAATCTCATCAAAGAGATTGATAAAAAAGTTGTCATAACATCAGATCATGGTGAAGGACTGGGTGAAAAAGGAATTTGGGGTCACCCCCCTGAAACACATAAAGACATCCTGACAACAGTGCCATGGTTTATAGTTGAATAGTAACCAACATTTTTGTAGATGTGAAACGAAACTAAAGACACCAAAATAATGAGTTTTCCACAACTACCTAAACCCTTTTATTGGTTGCGGGGGTAGCCGAGCCAGGCCAAAGGCGCAGGACTTAAGATCCTGTTCCGCAGGGATCCGAGGGTTCAAATCCCTCCCCCCGCACTCTTTTATACACCATTTTAGAGTAGTAATTATAAACTGTCTAAGAATTAACTTGTTTTAGTGCTGAAAGAAGTTAGAGAAATCAAGTAAAAATCGTTTTGAATTTAAACTAAACAAAAAAAATATTATTCAAACGATCTATTTTTAATTGAAAATCATTTAACTCTTTACCCAAGAAGTCTCCTTCCTAAATCTGTGGTTTAGGTAGGGTGATGAATTGGTATAGGTTTTATATAGTGTGACTGACGTAATTTAGAGTAACGGGATGTCGGAAAGCCTCTAGTTCTCCAATCTGGTGGAGAGCGTTAGAGTAAGAGAGAATAGATAACTCTTTTGAACGAAGAAAGCCTCTTCTGACATCAGGGGTACTGTGGCCGTGCCCTCGAAGCCACTGCTGTTGACCTGGCCTCTGGAAGCCTTTTTTGGCTGACAAGCTGGCGAGGTAGGTGGTAACCATCAAAAAAGGGAGACGTTCTCCCCTATCAGGACGTTCCTGATAGATTCCGTCGGTAACTCGAAAACCAGATGGTACGAGTGAATGGATGGAAGCACCTTCCTAACCAACAGTTAGGTAGGTGAGGAGGTCACTA
>CAYPLQ010000014.1:0-3945 GCA_964411605.1 uncultured archaeon
TTGGATTTCCGACATCTTATTTTAAATTATTTATTTAATTAATTACCAAAAAAACTACTTAAACTCCATCTTCTTTAGAGTTATTTTTAAAATTTCTTTAAAAGAAAACATTTTAATAAAAAAATTTATTATAGTTTATTTTTTAATTAGAGTGAAATGAAAAATACAATGTTTTTACACTGGTTCACTGTCGGATCAGGAATTAATTTACTTATAAGCTTGGTTTCAATTGTACTATTCATCTGGCTTATCTATGATACACTAGTTCTTCAGAAAAAAATGAACCCAATAGAAAAATTATTTTGGATTATTCTTGCATTTTTTGTTCCAATCATAATACCCATCGTATACTATTATGTTGTAATTAAAAATCAAAGACAGGTTTTTGATGGATGTTCAGGATTTCCTATTTTTTCAAAAGACTTAGATGAAATAGAAAAATTATATGAATTAAAAAAAGAAGGAGCTATAACTGAAGAAGAATATAATCAGAAGAAAAAACAGTTATTGGAAAAATAAACCTTTTTGTTCCCGGATTCTTCAGTTACGTACTATGAAATTTATTTAAATAGTCTTTAACCAAAAAAGTTATGTCTTTTAATATTACATTAATCAATACAATGAAAACTCAATATATAAAGACTATTTTTGTTGTGTTAGTTGCAACAACTTTGGTAATAGGTTTTTCAGGGTGTCTAGAACAAGAAGCAGAACAACAGAAAACCCCTTGTGAAGTTAGGAATTTGAATGCATCAGATAAAATATCTGGTGTCGCAACTCTAACCTGGGATGTTAAGTGCCCAGTATTAAATAACACAAACGGGACTTCTATAGCATATTATAAGATATACAGAAACGGAGAACATGTCACAAATTCGGAAGACAATCAATACATAGATTATGGAGTAAAGGTAGATGAGGATTACACATATAGGGTTTCAGCAGTTTCCACAAATGGCGTAGAGGGACCTAAGTCAGATCAAGTTCAGGTGGCTATAAGACCAGGGATGCCAGGAGTTTAAATAAATTATTTTTTTTATTTTTTATATAAAAAATAAAAAAACTGTTTAAGTTTTATTACTTAAGCATAGAAACTTTTTACTGATGTTTTCTAAGTAAAAAGGCTATTTCACTTATTATTTATGTGCTTTTTTGTTGTTTACTTTTTCATATGCTCTACAAAAGGGACATATCTTCCTATCTATGTTTTTTACGAACCATTTAGCTATTTTATTTCCTTCTCTGGCTTTCTTACATACTGGGCATTTTTCTTCACAAAATTTAGCTCTCTTCTCTAACCAAAACATTTTACTAATTATTTGGTTTCTTTTTGATAAAAAAACCACTGATAGTTAATTTAATTTTTCTTTAATTATCCCTGATATATCCTTTAATTTAATTTTTTTGTTTTTTCTGTCTTTTATGTCTTCTAAGTGGTATAAACAAAATGGGCAATAGCTAATTAATGCATCTGTATCCTGGCCCTTTTTTATTGAAATTAAACCTATTTCATCAGCTATTTCAGGGTAATTGGGTTTAACACCAGCAGGTGCACCGCAACAGAAAGTTTCCTTATTGAAAATTTCTTTTATATCATAGTCTATTTCTTTTAATATTTTTCTTGGTAAATCATAGTTATCGCTGAGAGGGCATCCATCTCTTATCGAAACTGCTAAATTATCGTTATCTTTTAAGTCAATTTTCTCTTGTTCAATGAGTTTTTGGAAGATTTCTAATGTGGAAGCAACTTCAAACTCTGGTTCTCTATAAAGCTTAGGGTATTCTTCTTTAATTTGACCATAGCAAGCAGGACAAGAAACTAATAATTTATTTATACCTAATTTTTCTATGTAGTTAACATATTCTTTTATGTATTCCTCTGCTTCTTCCATGTGGCCATTGTCAGTTAAGAATAATCCACAGCATCTTTCCTTGTCTAATAATTTTGGCTTTATACCTCCTTCATTTAGTATTTTAACAGTATTTTGAGCTATTTCTGGGTATTTAAAAGAAATCCAACAACCTGCCATGTAAGCTACATCTGAGTCCTCAGAAAATTCTAAGTCATCAGTAACCCAATTTCTTCTTTTCTGGTTGTCTTGACCACCTGGATTCTTTTTTTCCAATATATTAGAAGATATGTGAGCTGTTTTCTTAGGTTCTTGATTGTTTTTAGTTAGGATCTCTCTTTCTCTTTTCAAGATATCAGTTATAGGTATATCTTCAGGACAAGCTTCTTCACATGCTCCACACATTGTCGATAAATAAATACTGTCAATTTCTTCACTTGATAATTTCTTTCCTTCCTTTAGTTTAGGAAGTAATTTTATTTTCTTTGAAGGAGCATAGATTTCTTTATCTCTAACCTCTAAAATTGGACAGACATCATCACATTCACCACAATCTTTACACATTTCAACTTTTTCTAAATAATTCAATTATATCCCCTAAGTTAATTTATATTCAACAATTTGATTTTAATTTAAAAAGTTTTTTCGCTTTTTTAGGTTAAGAAATAACTAAATCTAAATAAATATAATTTGATAACTTTTATTATAAAAAATTCTAAAATTAAATTTCATTTTTTTTAAAATAAAAATATTTAAAATTTTAATAAATTAAATAAATTTAAAAAATTTAATTTTACTAAGACAAAATGATTATCGAAATAGCAAAGATCAAGAACTAAGGAAAAAATAGAATCAATAAAAAAAAAGAAAAAAATAGTTTTAATTTATTGTTTGAGAGCTACTAGGTATATCATGTACAAAGCAGCTAGTCCAACGAGTGAGTAAACGACCCTAGAAATCATTGATGCTTCACCAAATAATGTAGCTACCAAATCGAAATCAGCGACTCCAACTAATCCCCAGTTTAGTCCTCCAATAATTACTAGTATCGAAGCAATCCAATCTATTGTATTTAACTCCATTTTTTTCCTCAAATATAATTAGAAAATAATCTAATTTAAATTTTACGTTTTTTTTAGATTAAATTTAGCTAAAAAAAGAAATATTAATTTATTTTTTCTGAGTCAGGTCAAGGAAGATTAGGACACTCTCTTGGATAAAGATTTTGTAAGAACCTAAGTCAAACTCCTTTTGAAGCTCTTCCTCATCCTGAAGAGAAACTGTAGAGACTTAATAGTTTACTTATTCTCTACTAGGCGAACTTGGAATTAGGATCAATAGTTGGTGCAGCGACATCTTTGTCAATTCCTGAGCCTAGAAGCCATGACTCTATCTCTGTAAAGCAAATTGGAATATAATCGGAGAGACCTCTTTGAATTGCCGGGAAACCATCTCTTTTTAGGCATTTAAGAAGATATCAAAAAATAAGAGAAATCAAAGTTTCAAAGTTTTCTTCAGACCCATTAGGTTGCTTTAAAAGTATTCACTCTCACAATTAGATATTTTGGGAAACTTTTTCCTAAATTTCTATTTTTTAAGAAATATTTAAAGCATAATATGTCTTTTTCTTCTAAATCCTCTTTTAATTAAAATAATTAATTCCTTGGACTTAATTTTTCAAATGGATAAACAACCCATTTGTTAACTTGAGAAGGATAAGCACAAAAATCAGGTTCAAAACAGCTATGTGGTTTTTGATGGAGAACAGCTGTTTTTATTTCATCGATTTTATTGTATTCAGATAATTTCTCATCTACAACTTTCAGTGTTTTACCTGTATCTGTTATATCATCAATTAACAAAATTTTTCCTTTAATTTCTTCTCCTAATAATTCTCCTTTAATCACCGCTTTATCTTCCATTGTGTGGTAACCATCTCCCTTGTAGTGATTTGCTTGGACTACTCCCATTGGAACTTCTAATAAATGACTAATTCGAACACAAATTGGTAAACCGCCTCTTGATATACCTATGACGGCGTCAGGTACATATTCTTCATCTTTTATTTTTTTCACTAAGTTTTTAGTTAAGTTTT
>CAYPLQ010000014.1:4012-7545 GCA_964411605.1 uncultured archaeon
CTATTTTGAATTGGAGGAAAACAATACGACGCTTCGAACAGAGATTATTGCGGGGTTAGCAACTTTTTTAACTATGTCTTATATAGTTGTAGTGAATCCTTCGATTCTAGGAAGAGCACCAGGCTTTGCTGATAGAGCAGCAATACAATTAGCCAACTACACAACTGCTCAAACGGTTCAAATGCTAGCTATAATAACGATAATAGCTTCTGCGATACCAATATTTATAATGGCATTTTATGCTAAGCGCCCATTCGCTTTAGCTCCTGGATTAGGGTTGAATGCGTTTTTCGCATATACAGTTGTACTAACAATGGGTGTATCGTGGCAAACAGCATTAGCTGCAACATTTCTAGAGGGGATTGTCTTTATAGTTATTACAGCAGTAGGGGCTAGAAAATACATAATCAATGCATTTCCCGAACCAGTTAAATTCTCGGTTGGAACCGGTATTGGTCTATTTTTAGGCATAATAGGTCTTAACGGAATGGAGGTCCTAAGCTTCGCACAAGGAATTCCATCATTAAATCCAAACTTAATGTCCTCTCCTGTTCCCTTTTTAGCTGTAATTGGATTATTTTTTACCTTTTTATTGTATGCAAGAGGAATAAAAGGATCTATAATAATCGGGATTGGTTCAACAACAATAGCTGCCTATTTATTGAATTATCTAGGATATTTTCCAGCAACACAAGCAATGAAAAGCTTATCAATGACGGCAAATTATGATATAACCCCAATAGCAGGAGCCTTTATAGAGGGTCTAGGAAACATTTGGTCACTAGGTTTTGCGCTAGCAATTTTCACATTTTTCTTTGTAGACTTCTTTGATACAGCAGGAACATTAATTGGTGTTTCTCAGATTGGAGATTTCTTAGATGAGGAAGGTAATTTGCCTGAAATGAATAAGCCACTAATGGCGGATGCTATAGGTACAACCATAGGAGGTATGCTTGGAACATCTACAGTAACAACTTACATAGAATCCGCAGCAGGACTAGAAGAAGGAGGAAGAACTGGTATGACGGCTTTAGTTGTGGGAGTTCTATTTTTGGTTGCTTTGATATTTGTTCCATTAGCAGCTGGAATCCCTCAGTTTGCTTCCCATCTTGCACTAGTCTTGGTTGCGCTTTTAATGATGAGGAATATAACAGAAGTAGATTGGTCAGATATTACTCATGTAATACCAGCAGCTCTTACAATAATAATTATGCCATTAACATACAGTATAGCATATGGAATAGCCGCCGGGATAATAAGCTATCCCGTAGTGAAAGCAGGAGCAGGAGAATGGGATGATATAAACGCAGCTCAAGTGACTTTAGCTCTTTTATTCATTGTATACTTCTACGTTAGAACTGGTGGAGTAATAGGAGCTTTATAAAAAAACTTTTTATTTTTTTATTTTTTTTATTTCCTAAATAAGAAATTAAATAATTTATTTATGACTTAATTTTAACAGAAGCTGTTCTATAGTCTTTTTCAGGATTCTTTATAGAGAGGTCGTAGTTTTTTGAATCTATTTCATCGACAGTTTTTTTACTCCAGAAAAATCATAGTTATGGAAAAAAATCATTGTTTTTTCTGTTATTACTTTTTTTGTATATTTCCAGTCATTTTTAACTGTCTCGTAATCATGGCCTCCATCTATAAAGACAAGATCCATTTTAGGTAATTCATTGACATTTTTGGGAAGTGTTTTTTTGGTATCTCCTTCAAAAAGATTAATTTTAGCATCTTTTCTTTGAAGTTTTTTCTTGATTTCTTTTTTAGAGTTTTCTTTAAATTTGTCAAAACCAAAATAATTTATAGATTCTTTGTTTTTCAAAGATTTCTTAATCATTTTACTGGCATTTTCTCCGTTAGCAATACCTATTTCGAGGATATTTGTTGGATTGTTTTGGATTATCCAGTCGTAAATAAACTTATGGTTACCATATCCCTTTCTGGTCATCATTTAATAAATATATAAGGAAATTAGTTTAATTTTACCTAAGAAGTGCTCTATTTAAATTCTTTGTTCTTGGGTCGATGATGGATTGGTAAGGTAGTTTGGATTGGAAAAGTATATTGTTAATAAACGGGATGTTGGAAAGCTCTGAGTTATCATTAGTTGGATGGAGTGCATTAGGGGCGGGAGAGAATGAATAACTTTCCTGAAAGAAGAAAGCCTTTTCTGATATTAGGGGCACTGTTACCGTGCCTGAAGCCACTATTGTTGACCCTGATATCTGGTATGCAAGTTAGCGAGAATAGGTGCTAACTGTTTAAGTATGTGGAAGACCCGTTTCTATCAGGAGTTTTTGATAGGGTTTTGTTGGTAACTCCGTTAAAGCTAGATAGGTACGGATGAAGGGACGGAAGCATCTTCCAAACTAATGGTTAGTAGTTGAGGAAGTCATATTTATGAGAATACTTATTTGAGCCAAGGCATTAGGTCCCGCAGATCTTTGCCAACTTTTTCGATCTGATGATTTTCTTCTTTTTCTCTTAATTTTTCTAGAGAAGGTAAGTTAGCTTTGTTTTCTAATATCCATTCTCTTGCAAATTCTCCGTTCTGAATTTCTTCTAACACTTCTTCCATTTTTTTTCTTACTTCTTCGTCTATTATTTCTTTTCCCCGGGAAAGACCACCGTATTCAGCGGTGTTACTTACTGAATCCCACATTCCTCCAAGACCAGATTCATGGATTAGGTCCACTATTAGTTTTAATTCATGTAGTGATTCGAAATAAGCTACTTCGGGTTGGTATCCATTTGCAACTAATGTTTCGAATGTAGTTTTAATTAATTGTGTGACACCACCACATAAATCGACTTGTTCACCGAATAAATCACTTTCAGTTTCTTCTTTAAAAGTTGTTTCTATTACTCCGGCTCTTGTACAACCTATTCCTTTTGCGTATGCAAGAGCTTTTTCTTTAGCTTTTCCAGTGAAATCTTGATTTATTGCAAATAATCCAGGAGTTCCCTGTTCATTTAAGTAAGTTCTTCTTACTAAGTGCCCAGGACCTTTAGGAGCAACCATTAATATATCTGTTTCTTTTGGAGGCTTGATTTGGTTATAATGTATGTTGAAACCGTGAGCAAATATTAAGGTGTTTCCATCTTTGATGTAGGGTTCTATTTTTTCTGAATAAACTGTGGGTTGAATTTCATCTGGTATAAGCATTGAAATATGTTTAGAGATTTTAATTGCTTCTGGAATTTCTTTGACTTCCATGTTGTCGTTTTTTGCTTTTTGCCAGGAATCTCCGTTTTTTCTTACTCCAACAACAACGTCTAATCCGCTGTCTTTTAGATTTTGTGCATGAGCGTGTCCTTGGCTACCATATCCTATTACAGCAATTTTTTCACTAATTTTTTCTAAATCTGCATCTTGGTTTTGATAGACTTTTTTATCCATTTTGCACACCTCTTTCTATGGATTTTTTTCCTCTATTCATGGCTACAATACCAGTTTGTGCCAATTCTTTTATTCCATGTTCTTTTAACATTTCGATTATGGCATCAATTTTTTCTCTATCCCCGGT
>CAYPLQ010000014.1:7634-16495 GCA_964411605.1 uncultured archaeon
CTCAGTTACTGCAACTGAAATAGATTCTATATTGAATCCTCTTCGACTAAATAGTCCTGAAACCCTATTTAAGACACCTGGTTTGTTTTCAACTAATAAACCAATTATGTGTAAATTCATTTAAGTTCACCTACCCTATAGATCTTCTTTACCAATTACTTCGCTTAAACTAGCTCCTGCAGGAACCATAGGTAAAACATTTTCCTCTTTCTCGACTCTGAAATCAATTATGTATGGTTTTTTGGATTTAGTTGCTTCAATGATAGTTTCCTCAACTTCACTTTGTTTTTCTACAACTTTTCCTTCAGCGCCATATGCTTCAGCTATTTTAACGAAGTCTGGGTTTTTTCTTAGATTTGTTTCGGAATAGCGCTTATCGAAAAACAGTTCTTGCCATTGCCTCACCATTCCTAAGTAATTATTATTTAATATTGCCACATTTATAGGTAAATCGTATTGAACAGCTGTTGCTATTTCTTGAATATTCATCTGGATACTCCCATCTCCAGCAATGTTCCAAACCGTTCTGCTTGGCTTCCCAATTTGTGCACCGATTGAAGCAGGTAAACCATACCCCATGGTGCCTAATCCTCCACTGGTAATGAATGTTCGAGGTTCTTTGAAATCATAGAATTGAGCTCCCCACATTTGGCATTGACCGACTTCGGTCGCAATAATGGTGTTATCAGGAGTGTTTTCATCAATTTTTTCTACTACAAACTGTGGTTTTATTCTATCACCATTTTGGTCATATGTTAGGGGATACTGGTTTTTCCATCTTTTTATTTTCTTATGCCACTCTGTTTCTTTTTTTTCGATTTTGTAATCCTTTATTTTATTAATTAATTTATTTAAAACATTTTTGGCGTCACCAACTATTGGTATATCAACTTCTACGTTCTTACCTATTTCAGCGGGGTCTATGTCAATATGAATTATTTTTGCATTTGGAGCAAATCCTTCTATTTCTCCAGTTACACGATCGTCAAATCTTGCTCCTATTGCTAGAACCAAATCAGACTCTGTGATTGAATAATTAGCTGCTTTTGTTCCATGCATACCTAGCATTCCAAGTGAAAGAGGGTGTTCTTCATTAAAACAACCTTTTGCCATTAAAGTTGTTGTTACAGGAGTCATTGTTGATTTTGCTAGTTCTTCAACTTCAGCAGATGCTTCACTTGATATAATTCCGCCGCCAACATAAATAACAGGTCTTTCTGATTCCATAAGGGCTTTTGCAGCTTTTTTTATCTGTAAAGGATGCCCTTTTTTTGTTGGATTGTAGCTCCTAATATCGATTTCTGGGTAATCGAAATCAATTTCTGAGTTTTGGATGTCCTTAGGAAGATCAATTAAAACAGGTCCTTTTCGACCGATTTGAGAAATTTTGAAAGCTTTTCTAATAGTTTTTGTTAAGTTATTAGGGTCTTTTATTAAGTAGTTATGTTTTGTTATTGGCATGGAGATACCTGTCATATCAGCTTCTTGGAAAGCATCGTTCCCAATCATATCGGTTGGAACTTGACCAGTTATTGCTACTAAGGGAATAGAGTCCATGTGGGCTGTTGCAATTCCTGTAACTAAATTTGTGGCCCCAGGACCACTGGTAGCGATGCAGACTCCTGGTTCACCTGTCACTCTTGCATACCCATCTGCTGCATGTGCTGCTCCTTGTTCGTGGCGGGTTAGAATATGTTGTATATCTTCTTCTTCGTAAAGTGCATCGTATAAGTTTATTACTGCACCACCGGGGTAACCAAATATTTTTTTTATTCCTTCTTCTTTAAGGGATTCTACAACTGCTTCAGACCCTTTCATTTTTCTTCCTCCAACATAAGTCTATTAACTCCTTCTATCATGGCCTCGACAGATGCCATTATTATGTCTGTTCTTGCACCTCTTGCAGAAACGATTTTGTCACCTTTGCTTACTTTCACAATCACTTCAACTAAAGCATCTGTTCCACCTGTAATTGCTTCAACTCTGTAATTTTCTAACTCAATATCTGTTATTGAAGAAATAGCTTCTCTTATAGCTCTTATACAGGCATCTACTGGACCTGTTCCTGTACCAGATTTTAGAATGTCTTTTCCTTCAACACCTAACTTAACAGATGCTGTAGGAGTTACTTTGTTACCTGAAACAACAGTTAATTCTTCTAATTCAACTTTAGCTTCTTTATATATTTTCAAAACCGTTTCTACAATCGTTTGAAGATCAGCTGTTGTCACTTTTTTTCCCTTATCTCCCATGTTCTTGACTCTTGAAACAATTTCTTTTAGTTGCTCTTCATCCGCTTCCACACCCATGTCTTCTAGAATAGCTTCAACAGATGATTTCCCAGTGTGTTTACCTAAAGTGAATTTTCTTTCTCTTCCAACTTCGTTTGGTGAGATAGGTTCATAAGTGGAAGAATCTGATAAAATACCATGAGCATGTATTCCTGATTCATGAGTAAAAGCATTCTCACCGACAATTGGTTTATTTGTTGATAATGGAATACCGGTTAATCTAGAGACCAATTCAGAGGTTTCATAAAGTAATTTTGAATTTACTTTAAAATTTAATCCATAAAGTTTTTTTCCAGACATAACCACTTCTTCTAAGGCAGCATTGCCGGCTCTTTCACCTATACCGTTTACAGTGACATGCGCTTCATTTGCTCCATTTTTAAGAGCTTCTATGGTATCAACTACTGCGTAACCTAAATCATTATGGCAATGAATACTAATTGGGGCACTGAATTTATTAGATAATTTCTTGATATCAGCTTTCGCTTTTTCAGGTTTTAAAACACCGACTGTGTCGCAATAACATAGTCGATCCGCTCCTTCATCAACACCAACTTCAAATACTTTCGATATAAAATCAATATCAGCTCTTGACGCATCTTCTCCACTTAAGATAACATCTAAATCTTTGGATTTAGCGTAATCAACTAATTTCCTAGCTTTTTTGAGTATCCCTGATTTTTTCATATCTAGTTTCTTTTCGATATGCAGGTCTGATACTGGCACTACCAAATGAACTGAATCAACTCCACATTCATTAGCCGCATCAATATCTTCTTTGACCAATCTAGTATAACTACATATCTCTGCATCTAAACCCTCTTGCGTTACTTTTTTAATACCTTCTCTTTCACCTCTTGAAGTTATTGCACTCCCTGCCTCAATGACATCGATCCCTAGTTTATCTAATTTTCTAGCTATCCAAACTTTTTCTTCAGGTTTTAATGAAACACCTGGTGTTTGCTCTCCATCACGGAGAGTGGTATCCATTAATTCAGGCAATAAAACAATCCCTCATTTTTAACACCATTTAGTTTTAAGTTACTCAATAATAGTAATCCATTAATATGAAATTTATCTTTTTTTTTATGAAAAGAAGTCAACTACCCCTTTCAAAATCAAGGATTTTGGAGGGGCTTGTGTATGGCTGGACTAGGTTATAGGGGCAATTTGATTGTCGGTTGGTTTGGAGAACTTGTCATGTTTAGGTAGAAGGTTCTTACTCTTTTGCCACTGATTTATGGGGTAAGTTGACTGTGACCCGTCCATTTTTGGGTACGGGACATGGTCAGTTGTCCGCGTTTCTTCTCGTGGAGAAGTGTTTGCCCGAAGTGGAGAGCTCTGGAGCTTTCAGACGCAACAGTGTTGCCCTGGCGAAGCAGTTTTCTCGACCAATTAGGTTGAGTGCCTTGAGTGCTGGGAGTTTGTTGCCTCAGCTCTATTGATTCTGGCTAAAAATATATTTCCCAAGTTTTTAAGGTCTTTGTTTGCCTTTACCTCAATCCTTCCTTCTACCAAAATCAAAGATTTTGGAAGAGCTCTCCTTGAGGTGAGAAGATGAAGAAGGAGTGCTATCTAGAGAGAACAGATTTAATCACTCTAATGTTGCGTGTTTCTCTTCTAGGTCTTTTTCATTTTTATCCATTATTTCCATCATTTCAGATATAATGGAATCTAATAAAACAGCTGAAGTTAATTCAAAAAGAGTTCCTAAAGGAGCTATTTCTGGTTGAATAACGTTTTCTTGGAAATTATCACTTATTGATATCACAGTATCAGCTAATTTAACTAAACTTGAATCTGATGACCCAGTTATGCCTATAAGGGAAGCATTATTTTCTTTCGTAATTTTGGCTATTTCTAATGTTGAAGATGTTTCTCCTGAACCTGAAATAGCTACTACTGAATCCTTTGGATCGAGAGCTGGTGTTATGGTTTCTCCAACTACAAAAACATTTATTCCTAGATGCATTAACCTCATAGCAAACATCTTTGAAACAAGACCAGATCGACCAGCTCCAACTACAAATGTCTTTTTTGAATCTAAGATTGTTTCAATCATCTCTCTCACGGATTCTTCATCCACTTCTTTTCCAACTCTCTTGATATGTTCTCCAAATTTCTGCATCGAATACTGAGTTTTTTCATTCATATTTTATCACTCAACTGATTTAGATAACTTTTTTTTGAATTCTTCTATTTTCAATCCATCATCTGAGAACTCAACAATTATTTTTTTGTCCTTAATTAGTTCAAGTTTATCTATCTTCCATCCATGTTCACTTAACTTATCGTATAAACTTATGATTCTTTGATTACCTCCATGCCATATAATGTCTTTTTTAGTTTTTTCTTTAGAATTATAGATGGTAAGTGCTAACTTTCTTAGGGCAGAATTATTTGAAAATGGTATTTCAAAAATAACTTTATATAGATCTCCTTTTATTTTACCATATGAAACCAAAACATAACCTTCCTTTTCGTGTTCTTCAATCTGATCATAATTCATTTCAACAGAGACTTCATGTTGAGCATTTTTGTCGATATCGGCAATAGCGATTAAGGTGTTAGAAATTAATTCCCAGCTCGCACTTGAATCGAAATTAACTTCAATTTTTCCAGAAGTAGCTAAAAGTTCATTGTTTTCAAAAAAAAGCCTAATTTGGTTAATATTTAACTCAAAATCTCTTTTTATATCTCTAAAAAAATTCGAAAAACCAATATTTGTTACAGAAGATTCACAGACATCAAAGTATTTACTGGAATAACTCATTATTTTAAAAAATTCAAATTTGACAATATAAGACTTTTGTTAAATAAAAAAACTAAAAATCCACTTTCCAATTTAAGAGAACCCCTTCATCCATTTTTTCTATTTTTTTTAAATCTAGATTAACACCTTCTTTTCTATTAAGAAATCCCTCACCATCAACCAAAGTAGGAGCATTTTTACCGCCTAAAATAAAATTCCCTATATATGTAGACACTTCATCAACTAATCCTTTTTTAAATAGAGACCAATTAATAGTTCCTCCTCCTTCAACTAACAACTTTTTTATTCCAAGTTGACTCAAGTCAGATAATAACCTCTCTAAATCAACTTTTTTTCCTTTATAAACCAAAACATCAGCTTTTTCTCTAAGTTTCACTAATTTTTTCTCTTCAGCTTCTTCAGTTACAGCCAGAATCGTTTTTTCTTCACCAAATAAGTTACTATTAATTGGTGTTCTCGCTCTACTATCAGGTACTACTTTGATTAAGTTTTCTCCTTCTAAATTAGGGTTATCACATAAAACAGTTCCAACACCAACCATGATGGCATCAAATTCATTTCTAAGTCTATTAACCCTATTTAAATCATTTTTTGAAGAAATTAAGACTTGGTTTTTTTTTCTATTTGAAATTTTTCCATCTGCTGTCATAGCAGAATTTATTAAGACGAAAGGTTTCCCCATTAATTATCTCCAATTATTTTTTTATTTCAAAAAATATTAGTTTTTATCAACCTATTATCATCTGAAATGAAAAGAGAAGTTGCTCGGAGGATTTTTGCAGAGGAATATAATATCTCGAATCATTATATCAAAGGTGAAACCAAAAAATCCCCAAACTATTTGGTTTCACCTACTGGAGCAAAATGCAACAGAGTTTTTATTATCGGTGTCCTAACAGAAGTTGAAAAAATAAATGAAGATATGATAAAGGCAAAGCTTTCAGATCCAACAGGGATGTTCACAATATATGCAGGAAATTACCAAGAAAAGGAAAAAGATTTTTTGATTGAAAATGAACCACCTTTCTTTGCAGCTGTCACAGGCAAAACAAATGTCTTTGAATCTGATAAAGGAAATATATTTACTTCTATTAGACCTGAAAAAATAAATGAAGTAAAAGAAGATATAAGAGACGATTGGTTAATAAATACGGCCAAAAAAACAGTTTACAGAATTAAAAAATTAAAAGAAGCTAAGAAATCTGGTTTCACTGGAGAAGAATTAACTGAGTACCTAAAATCTAAAAATGTAAGGAAGGACCTAGTAGAAGGAATAAAAATTGCCTTAGAAAATTATGAAATAGACTTTGAAAAATACAATGAGATAATTAAAGAAGCTTTAGGTGCTTATACGACATTAAAAAAAGATCAAAAAAAACCAAAAGATGTTGTAAAAAAAATAATTAAAAGAATTGATGAAGGAAAAGGTGTTAGTTACTCAAAAGTCATAGAAAAAGCTTCAAAAAGAGGGTTTGAAGAAAATATTATTGAAAAAGCTGTAAATGATTTGATGGAAGAAGGAAAATGCTATGAACCAGAGATTGGGAAATTAAAATTGGTATAATATGAAGATAGAACCAATACCAGGAGAACCTGCATCGGTTCTAGGCAACTCATTAATAATCTCTGATCTCCATATAGGAATTGAGAGATCCTTTCAAGAGGAAGGAATAAGAATACCTACCCAGACAAAAAAATACATAAAAAAAATACAGAAATTGGTTGAAAAAGAAAGTATTCAAGAAATAATTTTTTTGGGTGATTTAAAAAACCAGATTCCAAATCTCTCCTGGCAAGAAAGAAAAGAAATCCCTAATTTCCTTAAAAAGATATCCAGAGAAAAGGAAATAAAAATAATACCAGGTAACCATGATGGCAACATAACTAAGTTAATTCCTAAAGAGGTATCTGAAAAAATAGAAATAAAATCTATAAGAGGTTATGTGAAAGATGATGTTTATTTGTTCCATGGTCACACTTGGCCAAGGAAAGAGGCTTTTTCTCAAGAAAAAATATTAATGGGTCATAACCACCCTATAATTGTTTTTGAAGATGAATTAGGTAGAAAACACAATGAAAAATCATGGATTAGGTCAAAAATAAATAAAAATAATTTAAATGACAGATATAATGAATTAAATTGGAATAACCCAGAATTAATTGTTCAACCTGCTTATAATGAATTGGTGGGTGGTGTAGCTTTCAATAGTTCTGAAGAAAATTTTTTAGGGCCTCTATTTAAATCGGGAGCAGTAAATATAGAAAACATGACTTCGACCTTAATAGATGGAACATATATTGGAAAAATTAAGAGAATTGATAAGATAAAAAGAGGCAAAAGAAATAAGAAAAACTAAGAATAAAAATAATTATCTTAATGTCTTCTTTTGAAATCTTAGACGATGAAATAATAGGAACTCTAGAGGAAAAGGGTTTTGAGTCTGCAACTCCTGCACAGAACCTTGCAATTCCTAAAATAAAAGAAAATAAGAATATATTATTGATTAGTCCTACAGGTAGTGGTAAAACTGAAGCAGCGACCTTGCCTGTTTTTGAAAAAATAAATAAAGAAAAAGAAGGAATAAAAGCCCTATATATCACCCCTCTTAGAGCTCTAAATAGGGACATAGTTGATAGACTGAATTGGTGGGGAGAAAGACTAGATATTGATGTTAGAGTAAGACATGGAGATACTTCAAGTTATCAAAGAAGGAAACAAGCTAAAAACCCACCTGATTTTTTGGTTTTAACTCCTGAGACCCTTCAGGCAATATTGCCTGGTTCAAGGATGAAGGAACATTTATCTTCAGTTAACCATGTAATCATAGATGAAGTACATGATTTAGCTGATTCTAAAAGAGGTATACAGCTTTCTTTGGCTCTGGAGAGACTATGTGAATTAACAAATGGTTTTCAAAGAATCGGTTTATCCGCAACAATTGGAAACCCTAGAAATGTTTCTAAGTTATTAGTGGGTGATAGAAATTGTCAAATAATCAAAGCAACTAGTAAAAAAGAAACCGATTTTAAAATAGAATCACCCGAAGAAACTGGAGAATACGAGGAAATAAAAAAGAAGACGATGCTTAATGAGAGAAGAGCGGCAGAACTGAATAGAATGATAGAACTTATAGAAAAACATAATTCAACTCTTATTTTTGTTAATACGAGAGAAGTTGCCGAAACACTTTCCTCAAGATTTAACTTATTGAACATGAATATAGGGATTCATCATGGCTCCCTATCTAAGGAAAGTAGGTTGAGAGCTGAAAGAGAGTTTAAGGAAAATAAAACTGAGGCTCTGATTTGTACATCTTCGATGGAATTAGGTATCGATATTGGGGAAATAGATTTAGTTATACAATATAATTCGCCTAGGCAGATTTTTAGGTTAGTGCAAAGAGTTGGTAGATCAGGACATACCTTGAAAGAAAAATCCAGTGGAAAATTAATTTGTACAAACCCAGATGATGTTTTTGAATCGACAATAATTGTTAATAAAGCAAAAAGAAAAGAATTAGAAAATATTTATATAAGAAAGAACTGTTTCGATGTTTTATCTAATCAAATATGTGGTATTGCATTAGATAAAAAGTCCATTAATAAAGATAAATTATTTAATATACTTAAAAGATCTTATAGTTACTTTGAATTAAGTAAAAAAGAATTAAATGAAGTTTTATCTCAAATGAGGCAAAATAGACTTATATATATCGATGAAGAAGAAAATAAAATAGATAGAACAAATAGGACTTGGCAGTATTATTACAATAATCTAAGCATGATACCTGATGAAA
>CAYPLQ010000015.1:0-8217 GCA_964411605.1 uncultured archaeon
TCTAGAAAAGGAGTGTCTTTATTGGCTTCCCAGCCAGGGATTTTATCTATTTTGTTAGCTGCTACAATGAAGGGTGTCTTATAATCTTTTAGTATGTCAAGAGCTTCATGGGTTTGAGGCTGAAATCCATCGTTTACGTCAACTACTAATACGGCTAAATCAGCTAAGGAACCTCCTCTTGATCTAAGTGAAGTAAAAGCTTGATGACCAGGTGTATCAATAAATAATAACCCTGGAACTCTAAAATTTGATTTATCTACGATTGAACCACATGCTTTATCAATAACTTCTAATGGAACCTCTGTTGCCCCAATATGTTGTGTTATGTCTCCTGATTCTTTTTCAGCTACTGTTGTACCTCTAATTTTATCCAGTGCTGTTGTTTTTCCATGATCTACATGTCCCAATAACACAACAATGGGTGTCCTTATCCTTGACATCTCTATTTTCCTCTAGTTAATTAAATTTAAGTAAGTAATGAAAGAATCTGGGGGTTTTTTCTGAGGTTCTCCGTGTTATTTGACAAAAATTAGTAGTATGGCGTTATTTCATCTATTAAATCGACATGTGAGAGAAAAATTCTTCTGCAACAATATCTTTCTAATCCAAGATCATCTAGTATTTTTTCTGGGTCTTCCCCTTTTTCTTTTCTTTCTTTAAATTCTTCCCATGAATCTGATATAACTTTTCCACAGGTAAAACATCGAACTGGAATTATCATTTTTTTCTCCTTATCTGTAAGATGTTTGTCTTCTAGCTCTTGCTCCTCGTCCACCTGCTTTCTTAGCTTCTTTTTGTCTTGGATCGTTTATCAAGAATGTTCTATCTCTATCAAGGAATGCTTGTTTTAATTCATCATCTTCCGTGTATTTAACTAATCCTCTTGCTATAGCTGTTCTTGCTGCATCTGCTTGACCGTTTTTTCCTCCACCTTCTACATTTATTTTTATATCAATATCCTCTGCTTTTTCTCCAGCTATCATTATTGGTTCTTTTATTTTGAGTTTTCTTAATTCAGGTTCTATGACTTCTAGAGGCCTACTATTTATGTAAACTCTTCCATTACCTTCTTTTAATCTAGCTCTCGCTACTGCGTTTTTTCTTTTTCCACTACTTTGAATTATTCTTTCCATAATTAATCCCTAATTTATTTGATTTTGTAATTAAGTTTGATAAAAATGTATCTTTTCTTCTTTTCTTTATCTTTTTATATTTTTCCCTTAATTTATTGTTGCCAGCCGAGGTGTTGGCTTATTTCTTTTACTTTTACGTATCTATTACTAGCTAATACCTTTTCTGAAGCAGTAGCTATTTTTTGTATATTTTCTTTCTCAATTTTGGTTGGTTTTCCCATCTCTACTGATATTCTCTGAAGAGCTTTTTCGCCTTTGTCTTTCTTATGAGGTAACATACCTCTAATTATTCTTCTCACAATTCTATCTGGTAGGCGGGGGTAGTGTGGGCCCCAGTCTTTGCTTCCTCTTTCGAATCTTTCTTTGAATTTACCAAGAATATGTTCCTTGTCTCCTGTTATTATTGCTTCTTCAGCATTAATGATAGTTATTTCTTCTCCGTTCAATGCTTTTTCTGATACTTTACTTGCTAATCTCCCTAAAATTGAATTATTTGCATCTACAATCATTTTTATCAACCTATTATTTTGATTCCGCTTCCTTCAGGGTTTTTTTCCATTAATTCCTCAATTGAAATCGGTTCTCCACCTGTTTCTTTTATTTTTTCCTTAGCTTGTTCTGAAAAGGATAATGAAGCTACTGTCAGCTCTTTATCAAGTCTTCCTGCTCCCAAAACTTTTCCTGGTACAATTACTTGTTCTTTATCATCTGTATTTCTATTTAATTTACTTACATTAACTTCACTGTATTGTTTTGTTGTTTTATTTAATCTGTTCGCTATATCTGACCAAATATTTACTTCTTTTTCTCTGGACAATTTATTTAGTTTTTTAATTAATTCCTTTATTCGTTTATTTTTTCCATACATGGTTTTCACCTCGCCGACTCGGAAAAAACCCTAATGCCGACGAACTAATAGTTAAATAATTCTTGTTCCTCAAAATATAAATCTAGTTCTTTTTCAGCTGTTTCTTTGGAATCAGAAGCATGTACTGTGTTTTTTGTTAAATCTAATGCATAATCTCCTCTTATTGTTCCCGGATTTGCTTCTTTTGGATCAGTTACACCTATCATTTTTCTTATCACTGAAACTGCGTCTTCTCCTTCTATAGCCATTGCAACTATTGGTTTTGATGTTATGAAATCAACTAATTCATTGAAAAAGCTTTTGTCTTTGTGTTCTTCGTAGTGTTTTTTTGCTTTCTCTTCATCCAACCAAATCATCTTCATTCCTATTATTTTCAATCCCTTGTCCTCTACTCTTTTAATTATTTCTCCAATGATTTTTTTCTCTACGGCATCAGGTTTGATAGCTAAGAAGGTTTTCATATTATTCCTCTTTTACCCACTCAACATCTCTTTTTCTTCTTTTCAGATTCAATTTATTTCTCTGGCACTTGGATGAACAAAAGTAATAAACTTTTCCATTTGTTTTTACAAACATTTTGCCTTCTCCAGGCGGAATCCTTTCTCCACAAAAACTGCATTCTCTTTCTTTTACCACTTAAATCACCTTGCTGATATTTCTTTAGCTTCTCTAGAAGTGTCAAGCAACATCAAGATATCTCCTTCTCTTACTGGCCCCATTACGTTTCTGGTGATTATTCTACCTTTGTTTGTATCTTCAAGTATTCTACACTTTACTTGAGTAGCTTCACCATGCATTCCTGTTTTATCAAGAACTTCTATTACCTCAGCAGGTGTTGCTTCGTTATCAGCCATCTTATTAACCTTTTTGTTTCTTTTAACTAATTAATTTAATAAATTATTCTTCTTTCAGTTCCTGTGTCTTTTTCGAAATTTCATCTATGAGATCAGTTGCTTCACCAGGATCAATTATAGCTACTGCTGCTGCCTGGACGTTAAGCCCTGCTGCTGCTCCTAAGTCATTTTTTGCTGGTACATACGCATAAGGCGTGTCTTTTTCTTCCGACAACATTGGTAAATGTGCAACAATTTCTTCGGGTTCAACATCTTCTGCTAAAACAATTAATTCAGCTTGACCTCTTTCTATTGCTTTAGTTACTTCATTTGTTCCTTTTGCAATTTTTCCTGTATCTCTTGCTAGCTCTACTGTTTCTAGTGTTTTATCCACAAGTTCTTGTGTGGTCTCAAAATTTACATAAACCTTTGACATAATTAACAATACCTCCTTCAGACAAAGTCCTCATTAATCATCGGCACTGAAAGACAGTGCAGGTTCTTCAAATTTATTATCTTTTTTCCTTATTAACATTTTTCTATCGATGAGCAAAATAACCAATAAGTGGGTTCTTTGAATCAACTTTAACAAAACCGAATCTTTCGAGTTGTATTATTTCTCCTTTTTTTAGGTTCTTGGCATTATTTTCTATAAATCCACTGATTTCCTTGCTGTTCTTTATTACTTTCATTTTTAAATTATCTTCTGTTACCCACTGAATAATCTCCATTTCATCTAAGTTTTCTAAACTATTTCCGATGTATTTAGCTTTGTTAGGTGATTTATTTGTTATCTTAATATTATATAAGTTTTTAAGGCGTATTTTTTTTCCTACATCAAATTTTTTGATTTCTTTTCGAGGTAAAAATATCAAGGGATCTTTTTTAACATATATTTTCTTTTTAAATTCCTTATCAGGATGTAATGGAGGTTCTGCAGTTTTTTCTGGTCCTTCCTTGATTTTTATTTTTTCAGGGTTAGGGACAAAGAAATACCTGTTGGCTTCTGGATCAATTATTTTTCTGTTTTCTGAATAAAGATTTTCCCAACTAAATTCCGCGTCTACTTCTGAGATACCTAATTCTTTAATAGCTTCTCTTATTGCTTTAGGTTGTATACCTCTCTTCTTTAATGCTCTTAGTGTTCCTAACCTAGGATCATCCCATCCATCGTATTTTTGGTTTTCAATTCCTTGTTTTATTTTTCTTGTCGATAATTCTATGTTTTTTATCTTAAGGGTTCCGTGATGTATGTATTTTGGGTAATCCCAATCCATATAATCAAAAATATATTTTTGTCGCTTTTCACTTGGGATATGGTCTTTTCCTCTTATAACGTGACTTATGTTTAGTAAGTAATCATCAACTGCTACTGAGAAATTCATTAGTGGATAAGCACTGTATTTTGTACCATATCTTGGATGTTTTTCTTCAACAACTCTGAAGGCTGGCCAGTCTCTGATCGCTGGATCTGGGTGTTCTAAATCGGTTTTTATTCTTAAAACTGCTTCACCCTCTCCAAATTCTCCTTTAAGCATCTTTTGCCAATTAGTTGCATTTTGTTTTGATGAATTATTTCTACAATCACATGCAATTCCTTTTTTTCTTAGCTCTTTGAACTCTTCTTGTGAACAGGTACACACGTATGCGTTGTTTTGTTTTATTAGATTTTCTGCAATTTCATAGTATTTATTCATTCTTTCGCCTTGAATGACTACATCATTGGGATTTGCGTTTAAGTAATCTAAATCCTCTTTAATCATTTCATAGGCTGGAGGGTATACTCTATTTGGGTCAGTGTCTTCTATTCTCAGTATAAATTCTCCATCATATCTTTTTACGTATTCATCATTTAATATAATTGCTCTAGCATGCCCTATATGTAATGGGCCGCTGGGATTAGGTGCAAAACGCATTCGGACATTTTCTTTTTCACCTGGGAGTTCTGGGAGGTTTTTTTGTTCTTTTTCTTCACTTTCTAAAAGACTGGGTCTTTTTTGTTCTAATTCCTTCTTTTGTTCATTAATTGACATGGAATTAACTTCTTTGATTTCGTTTTCTATGATTTCTTTTACTTCATCTGCTTTTTGTCTTAGTTCTGGGTTTTCTCCCATTATTTTGCTCATAACAGCACCTAGTTCTGCTTCACCATCATATTCTACTGCATTTGCTAATGAAAAGCACCTTATTTCGTCTTTGATGTCTTTTTCCATGTCTTTATTCCTCAATTAATAATTCTTGGCCATTTCTGAGAATATGTATATCTCTTCCAAAACTGTATCCCATAGATTCTGCTAATTCAGCATATGAGCTATTTAATTCTAAGTCACCATGTGCTGGTATTATGTTTTCAGGTTTCACCATCTTTATTAGATCATAGTGATCTTGTCTTGCTCCGTGTCCTGAAACATGGACGTTTTTAAAGAGCCTTGCTCCTTGCATCTTTAATTTGGTTTCCAAGGAATATCTATTAGCTCTTGTTAATGGATTTGGTATTGTATTAGCTGAGAAAACAACGTGGTCTCCTCTTTCAATTTCGAGGGGAAGTGATTTATTTGCTATTCTTGTTAGTGTTGCTCCGGGTTCGCCTTGGTGCCCTGTTACGACTAATAAATAATTTTCTCTCCCTTCTTTTTTGATTTTTTTCATTATTTCTTCTCTTCCTTGTGGTGAACCAAAGATTCCAACGTCAGGTGGTAAGTTAACTAATCCCATTTCTTCAGCAGTTCCTGTGTATCTTTCCATTGATCTGCCTAAAAGTATTGGTCTTCTGTCCATGTCTTCAGCTGCTTCGACAATTGACTTAATTCTAGCTATGTGTGATGAAAATGTTGTAATAAACACTCCAACATCTTCATTTTCGGCTTCATGTAAAGTGTCCCAAACTCTTTGTCTTGCTATTTTTTCAGCAGGAGTTTTTCCTTCCTCTTTTACTCTTGTAGAATCCATTATTGAAGCTATTACTTTTTTTTCTCCAAGCTCCTTCAGTCTCTCCGTATCTGTTTTTTCTCCTAATACTGGGTCCTTATCAAGTTTAAAATCCAAACCATACAATATTGTTCCTTCTGAAGTATGTAAAACAGGTAAAACACAGTCAGGGATGCTGTGTTGAGTTCTTATGAATTCTAACTCAAGATCTGGTTTGAGTAAATAACGTTGACCGGCTTTAAGTGTCTTAACTTCATTATTTACATCAAATTTTCTTTCAGATCTTATTTCTTTTTTTATGATCTCTGCTGTAAATGGTGTTGCTATTATTGGTGCTTCATACCTATGAGCTAGTTTTGAAACAGCTCCTATATGATCTAAATGTCCATGAGAGCAAACTATTGCCGCAATTTCTCCATTGAATTCATTCATCACTGTGTCATCTGGAATTGCCCCAATATCTATGAGATCTAAAGAATGCATTTCCTCTGTATATGATTCCTCATGAATCTGAACTCTATCTAGGTGTAATCCCATATCAAATATTACGGCATGATCTCCTGCTCTCACTGCAGTCATATTTTTTCCAACTTCTTCGTATCCTCCTATTGCTTTTATTCCTATTTCCATTGTATTCCTCCTATAATAATTTTCTTTGATTAATCCAATTCTTTAAATTATCTTTTAACACAAAAGAAGATTTTTTTAGTTCTTCTATGTCCTTAGAACCAGTTAAAAACATAGACAATATAATTTCTTCCTTAATCAAATTTAATTTCTTCTTTAAAGATTTTTTACTTTCTGAAACAGGTTTTATTAATGGTAAAGCTGCTCCTGCAACATCTGCACCTAAAACAAGGCTTTTTGCTACATCTTTACCTGTTCTAACTCCACCCGAAGCCATAATTTCTGGACCAACATCTGCTTCAACTATGCTTGCTGCTGTTGGTATTCCCCAATCAGAAAAATTCTCTCCAAGTTTTTTCTTTAAAAAATTATTTTCATTATTTGCTCTTATTTTTTCAACCCAAGGCCAACTTGTTCCGCCTTTACCGCTTACATCAATCGCCTTTATATCAATTTCGTTGAGTTTAGTTGCTACCTCTCTCGAAATCCCAGCCCCTGTCTCTTTTACAATAATAGGTTCATCTAATTCTTCATTTATATTCTTTATCTTAGTTAATAATCCTTTGGATTCAGTTTCACCTTCTAATTGGATTGCTTCCTGGAGAAAATTAAGGTGTATTGCCAAAGCATCTGCATCTATCATTTCGATAGCTTTTTTTGCTTCTTTAATCCCATAATTTCGTGAAAATTGGGGTGCACCAAGATTAGCAATTTTTAAAGTTGATGGTGCTTCTTTTGCTACAATTGTTAGTGATTTTCTGAGTTTTTCGTTTTCAATAGCTGCTCTCTGACTACCTACACCTATGCCTATATTTAATTCCTCAGCTACTTCAGCGAGTCTCTTGTTTATTTCAACTAAATCAGGGTGTCCACCGGTTATAGCAGGTATGATAAAGGGAAAGTCAATTTCTTTATCTAAGAAAACTGTTTCTGTTTCTATATCTTGTTTATTTAACTCTGGAGTCGCTTTATGAATTAGTTTTAGGTCATCAAAAAGTGGGTCATTTTTTTCTACATCAAAGTTTTTACAGATTGAAAGGTGTTCTATTTTTCTATTTTTTATTGTCATTGTAAATGACCTCCGTTCCTATTTCTTCATCGCTTAAGAATTTTTTAATGTTTTTTTCTTTTGTTGCGTCAAAAATATAAGAAGGTTGCTTTATTTTTAGAAGCTGTTTTACTTTATAACTCATCCCACCTGTTACATCAACTGACTTAGTTTCTTGAAAAATACTTGAATCAAATCGTGTTATTTTTTTTATTGGGTTTTTTTCACTATCTAGTACAGCTGATCGGGCTCCCATACCTATTTTTTCTATTGGTAATTCTTTTGCTAAAAACGTGATTATTTTATCACCTGATAAAACACTGACTCCTTTTTCTTGGTCTAAAACTAAATCTCCATACATTATTGGTAAAATATCTTGTTCATATGCTATTTTTATTGGTTCAAGTCCTCCAAAAGTCTGAATATCATCGTTTTTTGTTGTGAAACAAGATGATGGGTGTATAACCATGCAGGGAATATTTTCTTTTTTTAATAAATCTATAAATAATTTATTTAATTCTTTAACTGAGTTCTGAACTTCAATTATTGAGTTTCTTTGTTTTTCTGTTTTAATTCCTTTTTCTAATTTATTTTCTTTAACTATTGGATGTCCAAAGGATCCAGCACCATGAACTAAAATAATTTCTTTATAATGATCTTTGATTTCATTTATTATTCTTTTTATTTGATTTTTATCTGGTTTTTTGTATTTATGTTTGTTTGTTATTACACTTCCACCTAATTTAAGGGCTTTCATTCTAGTTTAACTCCTTCATTCGT